>QJVW01000111.1 GCA_003235575.1 Candidatus Eiseniibacteriota bacterium
TGGCGAGCGCCTCACCCTCGACGTCCTCGGCGATCACGAGGAAGGGCTTGCCCTTCTGCGCGACCTTCTCGAGCACGGGGAGGAGGTCCTTCATGTTGGAGAGCTTCTTCTCGTAGATGAGGATGTAGGCGTCCTCGAGGACGGCTTCCATCCCTTCCTTGTCCGTCACGAAGTAGGGCGAGATGTAGCCCTTGTCGAACTGCATACCCTCGACCGTTTCGAGCGTCGTGTCGATGGAGCGCGCCTCTTCGACGGTGATCGTGCCGTCCTTGCCGACCTTCTCCATGGCGTCGGCGATGATCGTACCGATCTCCTCGTCGCCGTTGGCCGAAATGGTCGCGACCTGCATGATCTCCTTCGGGTCCTTCACGGTCTTCGAGAGCTTCTTCAGGTCCTCGACGACCGCCTTCACCGCCTTGTCGATCCCGCGCTTGATGCCCATCGGGTTCGAGCCGGCCGTGACGTTGCGGAGGCCTTCCCGGAAGATCGACTCGGCGAGCACGGTCGCCGTCGTCGTGCCGTCGCCCGCGACGTCGGAGGTCTTCGTGGCGACCTCGCGCACCATCTGGGCGCCCATGTTCTCGTAGCGATCCTCGAGCTCGATCTCCTTGGCGACGGTGACGCCGTCCTTGGTGATCGTCGGCGAGCCCCACTTCTTGTCCAATACGACGTTCCGGCCGCGCGGCCCGAGCGTCACCTTGACCGCCTTCGCCAGCGTCTGCACGCCGCTCAAAATGGCCTGGCGGGCCTTTTCGTCAAAAATGATTTCCTTTGCAGCCATGTGTGCTCTCTCTCCTTAACGAGTGATGGTTCGGGTGGCGATCGGGTTAGGCGACGATGGCGAGAATCTCATCCTCGCGGATGATGATGTAGTCGTTCCCGTCGATCTTGACCTCGCTGCCCGAGTACTTGCCCATGAGCACCTTGTCGCCCTTCTTGACGTCGAGCGGAATGCGCTTGCCGTCCTCGAAGCGGCCCGGGCCGACGGCGATGACCTCGCCCTGCTGCGGCTTTTCCTTGGCGGTGTCGGGAATGATGATCCCGCCGCGCTTGGCTTCGGGCTCCTCGAGGCGACGAACGAGAATACGATCCGAAATCGGCTTCACATTTACGGCCATTGAATTCGACTCCTTGTCTCGGATTGCTTTGGGATAGTGAATGACATTTGGGCAAGAAGGACATGCATGCCCCCCGACCCGCGGGTAGTGTAACGCAATCCGCGTGCCGCGTTTTGACCTGGACGCCTTGACGCGCCCATAAACTATTGTAACATAATGAAATAAAATAAGCACTCTTATCTTGAGAGTGCCAAGGTTTGGGTGTCGCGGCGCCCCGGCTTTGTCCAAACGGCAGCCGAGGTTGAGCCGCTCGTTGGCGCTAGTCTATAATGCCCCAACGACTTATCGAGACGCTCCGCTACCCGGGCCGGCGGCGGCGATCGTTGCCACGCTGCCGTTCCTCCACGCGGCGTCGAAGGGCGTCCGGCGCATCGAGTGAACGGGGAGCCACTTGGCCAAGCAGCCGTCGAAGTCGAAGCATCCGAAGCGGGCGGCCCCCACGCGCCGGTCCCCCGCGCCCGCGCGCGCGGCCGCCGACACCCGATCAGGCTTCCGCCTTCCTCGCCTCGACCGGACCTACGTTCTCATCCTCCTGCTGGCCGCCGCGCTCCGGATCTGGGGCATCGGAGACCGCCTCCCCGACGCGTCGCTCGGCATCAACGTCATCGACGACACGGCCATCGAGGAAACGGACCGGACCACGATCATGCGATCGTGGGGGATGTGGCGCGGCGGCGCGAAGGACTTCGACCTCAACCCCCACACCGGCGGGTGGCCCGCGCTCTCGTTCTACGTCACGCTCGGCATCCAGTTCGTCTACAAGACCTGGTACGGGGTGGCGCATCCGGGCACGGGAGTCCAGGCGTTCGCCGAGCACGTCCAGCGCGATTCGGCGGGGCTCTTTCTCCTTTCCCGATTCGTGAACGCCTTGGTCGGCGTCCTGAGCGTCGCGCTCACATGGCGCCTGGCGCTCCCCCTGGGCGGGCGGCTGGCGGCGATCCTGGCGGCGCTCTTCCTCGCGGCCAACCCGCTTCACGTGCTCACGTCCCAGCACATCAGCGACCCGAACCTGCTGGCGCTCGTCTTCGTGGCGCTGGCCACGGTCTCGATCATGCGCGTGGCGGACGGCGCCGGGATGCGGGCGTCGGTGTGGTCCGGAATCTGGATCGGGCTCGCCGGCGCGTGCAAGTACGTCCCGATCATCCTGGTCGTGCCGTTGCTCGTGGCGCATTGGCGCGGCGCGCGGTGGCGGGCGTTCGGAGCCGCCGTGGGCGTCGCCGTCGCGGCGATGTTCGTGGCGACGCCCTTCACGTTCCTCGACTGGCGCACCACGCTCGACGCCTTCACCGTCCAGCGGATGAGCCTCTTCTCCGAGTGGGTGGGACAATCGGCATTCCCGATCGCCCTGCCGACCTACCTGACGTCCGCCCTGCCCCATGCGCTCGGGTGGCCGGTCTACCTTCTCTCCGTCGCGGGCTGTGTCCTTCTCTGGCGGCGGGGCGCGGCGGGGCGCGTGGTGACGCTCGGCGTGCTCGTCGTGATCCTGACGAACGGCCTGCTTCGAACCGCGCAGGAGCGCTACATGCTCGTCGTGTTCCCGCTGCTGGCGGCGGCGGCGGGGCTGGCGGTGGCCGCCGGTTGGGAGCGGTGGAAGGAGCGCCTCCCCGCCTTGGCGCGTCCCGGCATCGTGGTCGGCGCGGTGGCGGCCGTGGCCGTGGCGTGGCCGCTCCCCGAACTCTGGAACGTCCGCCAGGCGCTGGCCCGCCCTGACTCGCGGCACGAGGCGCGGCGATGGATCAACGCGAACATCGGACCGATGCGCCTGCTCGGGATGGAGATCTACGGACCCGTCTTCGGCAATCGAGAGCGAAACACGGTGATCTGGCCCTTCTTCGCCACGCAGGCCCCCCTGGTCAGCGCGGCGTACCATCCCGAATTCCTGGACGGACTCGAAATGATCTGCACGTCGGGCGAGATCTCGCGGCGATTCGTCGCCGATTCGCTCCGCTATCCCGACGAGGCCGCCTACTACGGCTGGCTGCGGACGCACGGAACCGTGCTCTGGAAATCGGACTCCGAAGATTTCTCAGGCCCCCTCATCGAAGTGCGCGCGCTGCCCGCCTCGATCAGCACGCGCGCCGCGCGCGACAGTCTGTTTGCGCGGCTCATGCCGGAGCCGAGCGGCACGTACCGGCTGGCGCTCTGGTGCCACGATTTCGCGGCGCTCTTCGCCCGCGCCGGGGAGTTCGATCGCGCCGAGGAGTGGGCGTCGCGCGGCTTGCTGGTCGGAGCCCATCGACTGGACCACCGTCTCTACGCCGCGCTGGCCCTGGCACAGCTGAACCGGGGCGAATTCCCCGAGGCCGCCGAGGCGGCGCGGGCGGGGATCGCCCTCGCGCCCGACGCCTATGCGCTCCACCTCTACCGCGGCATGGCCCTTCAGAACATGGGGCGCTCGGAGGAAGCGCTCGGCGAAGTGCGCGCCGCGCTGGAGGCGTCGGGCGATCCGCGCATCCGGCTCAACGTGGGACAGATCCTCGGCTCGCTGGGACGGTACGAGGAGGCGGTGGCGGAATTAGAGAAGGTGCCGGCGGGATACGCCGAACGCGTGGCCGCGCGCCGGGACATGGCGGTGATCTTCCTGAACCGGTTGGGGCGCCCCGCGGAGGCGCTGGCCGCCCTACGCGAGGCCGCGGCGCTGACGCAGGACCCCGGCGAGGCGGCGCTCCTGAAGGACGAGATCGCCAGGCTGGAGCGCACGCTCCCGAAACGGTGACGGAACGGCCCGGGCGGCGAACCGTCGATCAGGGCGGCTATCGTTCGCGCGGATCGGCCGGGGCCGGATCCCCGAACCCGCAGAACTCGACCCGGTTGCGGTCCGGGTCGTCGAAGTAGATCGACTCCGCGTTCCAGAACCGGAACGTCACGGGCCCCTCCACCGCCAGGCCATGGGCCTCCAGGCGCGCTTTCAGTTCGGGAATCCGGGCCCGGGCGACGCCGAACGCGAAGTGCTGCGGGCCCCGAACGTGCTCGGCCCCGTACGAGAGCGGTCCCGTCGTGATCCCGATGCGCTGCGCGCGACCCGGCGGGCCGGCCCACAGCCACTTGAACGTCGGGCTCGACTCGTTGTCCACGGCGAGGCCGACCACGTCGCGATAGAACGCGAACGAGACGTCGACGTCCGCGACCACGAGGATGAGCTCGCTCAGCCCTTCGGCTGTTCGCCCGTCGAGGGCGCTGGGTCGCGGCGCGGCCGCGTCGGTCACAGCCCGTACTCCTTCAACTTCCGGTAGAGCGTTCGGAGGCCGATTCCCAGCACCTTGGCGGCCTTCTGCTTGTCGTCGCCCACCGATCGCATCGTCGCGTCGATGGCGGCGCGCTCGATTTCCTGCATCGTCATGCCGACGTGAAGCGGAAGGTCGGGCGCCGTGGGGGTGCGCTGCTGACGGAGCGCGAGGGGCAGATCCACGACGTCGAGCGCGCGCTTTCCTTCCGTGAAGATGACCATCTCCTCGATCGTGTTCTTCAGCTCGCGCACGTTGCCCGGCCAATCGTGGTGCATCAACCGGTCGATCGCGCCGCGGGTCACGCCGTTCACCTTGCGGCCGTGCTCTCGGTTGAATTCGCGCAGAAAGGTCTCGACCAGGAGCGGAATGTCCTCCCGGCGCTCCCGGAGCGACGGCACCTCGAGCAACACGACCCGCAGCCGGTAGTACAGGTCTTCGCGGAACTCGCCGCGCGAAACGAGCACGTCCAGCGGACGGTTGCTGGCCGCGATCACGCGCACGTCGACGCGCACCGTCTCGCTCCCTCCGACGCGCTCGAACTCCCGGTCTTGGAGCACCCGCAGCATCTTCGTTTGGATGGGAAGCGGCACCTCCGAGATCTCGTCGATGAAGAGCGTCCCGCCGTCCGCCAGCTCGAAGCGACCCTTGCGCTGTTGCTCGGCTCCCGTGAACGCGCCGCGCTCGTGTCCGAAAAGCTCGCTTTCGATCAGGTTCTCCGAGAGTTCGGCGCAGTGCAGTTTGACGAACCGCTCGTCCTTGCGCGGCGACAACTGATGGATGGCCTGGGCGATGAGTTCCTTCCCGGTGCCGGTTTCGCCGACGAGAAGCGCCGTCGCGCGCGTCGGCGCGATCTGGGCGATGCGTTCGGTGAGCGTCTGCATCGCGCGGGAATTTCCGGTCAGCGTCGGAATGCGCAGCCGCTCGTCCAGGCGCTCCGCCAGCGCCGAGGCGCGCGTCACCAGGCGCTGGTGCGAGAGCGCGCGCTGCACGACGGCCAGCAGCTTGGTCAGATTGAGCGGCCGCAGCTGAAAATCATAGGCCCCGAGGCGCATGGCCTCCGTCGCCAGGTCGACCCCGCCCGCATCCGCGATCAGGATCACGCAGACCTCGGCGTTTCGCTGCTTCGCCACCTCCAGGAGGCGGAGCCCGTCGATGCGCTGGGCGCGGAGCTCCGTGATCACGACCTCGTGTCCCTGCGCCGCGGCGCCCGCCTTGTCCGGCGGGGGCGCGTCGAGCACGTTGTAGGCCTGCTCGCCGTCCTTGGCCCAGTTGACCTCGAACCCGTGCTCCTCCAACATCCGGCGAAGGGCCTGCGTTTCGGCGGTGTCTTTGTCGACTACCAGGGCACGGGGACGCTGCAGCGCCAACGGAGGGTCCTCGGTTGCGGGGAAAGTGCCGTAACCGTAGGAGTTTACGGTTGCCCGGAGCGCCCGTCAAGCCAACCGATTTCGCCGCGTCGCGCCCGATCCGCCCCGCGGCCAACGAGAACCGCATACGGAGGCGCCGCGCGCGGCGATCACCCATGCCCCCAACGAAGAAGAGCGCCGAACGCGAAGTGCTCGATGTCGAGCGGCGGTGGGTCCAGGCGCATCGTGACCTGGATCTCGCGGTCATCGAGGAGATTCTCGCGGACGATTACGTCCAGATCCGCTCCGACGGCGCGCTCGTGGGGAAGGCGGAGGCGCTCCAGTCCTATCGATCGGGGACCCGGCGCTGGGAACTCGCGGAGAGCGACGAGTATCGCCTCGCCATTCATGGGGATGTCGCGATCCTGGTCGGCCGCTGGAGGGGCCGCGGCGTGAATGATGGCGCGCGCTTCGACTACACGGCTCGCTTCATGGCGGTCTACGTGCGCCGCGGCGGGACGTGGCTGCTGCGCGCGGACCAATCCACGCCGTTGGACGGGTGAACGGCTCCGGGTCGCCGAGCGGGGTCCGATGGAGCGTGCGGGGCGGAGACGGAATCAGCTCAACGCTTCGGCGACGTTGATGTCGTATTCCTCGGGATTCAGCGCGGAGACGACGCTGGCCACGTAGGCGCCGTTCTTCTCGTCGCGCGCGTTCAGGTCGACGACGCCGCCCTCCACCGGGCGGCGCTCGCGGTCGCGCAGCAGCTTCACCTTCGGCCGGAAGATGTCGTGGGGTGAGGGCTCGACGACGATGCCGATCTCGTTCGTATCGAGAAGCACCACGGTGCCGGCCGGGTACATGCCGACCGTGTGGATGAACGCCTTCAGGATGATCGGGTCGAATTTCTCGACGTTCTCGGTGATCATCATGTGCAGCGATTCGTAGGGCGTGAACGCGTGGCGCCGGTACGCGCGGTGGGCCGTCATCGCATCGAAGCAGTCGACGACCGCGACGATCCGGCTGAAGAGGCACTGATCCTCGCAACCCTCCAACCGCGGGTACCCGCTCTTGTCGTAGTTCAGGTGGTGCTGGAACGCCACGATCATCGATCGAAGCGCCAGCTCGTTCAGTCCACGCATCTTCGCGATCATCTTGACGCCCTGGATCGGGTGGTCGTTCATCACGTTCCACTCGTCCGTGTCCAGCCGGCCCGACTTGTTCAAGACCCACGACGGAACCGCGGCCTTTCCCAGGTCGTGCAGGATGGCCGCGACGCCCAGGTCACCCAGCAGCCGCTTCGGCAGTCCGAGGCGCTGCCCCAGCGCGATGGCCAGGATCGACACGTTCACGCAGTGCTGGAACGTGTATTCGTCGTGGTTCTTGAGCGCGGTCAACCCCAGGACCGAGAACTCCTCCTCGAGGATCAGGTCGACGATTCCCTGGACGGCGCGCTTCGCCTTGCGGAGATCGATCGGCCGGCGGTCGCGCGCGCTCAGCATCACCGTGCGCGCGGACTCGATGGCGCGGTAGAACGTCCGCTTGGCGACCTTGCGGCTGTCCCGAACCTCCTCGCTGCCGACCTGTCCGACGACGGGAACCACGGTGCGCAGCGGAACGATCCGCTCGACCGAGAGCTTGGTCAGCGAGGTGCTGAATTCATCGAAGGGCTCCGCGGCCTTGGTGTCGACGTCCAGGAACAAGCGAACGAACTTCTTCACCTCGGGCGGCGTGAGTTTTCCGGTGAACGCGAAGCCCCCCAGCCCGCGCGCCCGGAATTCGTCGATCAGGTACTGGTAGCTGGGGTACGACGACGCGTCGACCTTCAGTCGGTGCTGATTGACGTAGAGGAATTCGCCGACGGAGAGGATCTTGAAGTCGCCCTCGGCCGTCCACATCTGATCGATCGTGTCGATGAACCCGGCCAGCGGCCCTTGGAAGGCCGCGTTGCCCACGTCGTGGACGCGCGCGGTCTTGAGCAGCACGCACAGGCGCACGGCAAGGTTCCGTCCCTGGATCGCCAGGCGCGCCGACGGTTGGCTGGGAGACCCCTTGGCCGCTCCGACCGAGGTGGCGGCGCGCGTCGCATCGTTCACGATGCGGCCTCCTCGGACCCGTCCTCGTCCGCGACGGCGGCCGGCTCCGCGGGATGGGCCGCCTGACGCACGGCTTCGAGCGCGCGCTCGACGGCCTTCCGAACCGACTCCCGCTTGCTCTTCACCTCGCGATCGAGCACGGCCAATGCCTGCGGCGAGCCGAGCCACGCGAGAGCCAGCGCCGCATGGTAGCGCTCGTCGTCGTCGCCGCCCCCGAAGAAGCCGCCGCGCGTGAGCAGCGGCTCCAGCTTCGACGTCAACGTGTCGGACCCGGCGCGACCCAGCGCTTCGTAGAACGCCTCCCGCTCCTTCAGATCGCGCCGCGAGAATTCGGCGGAACGAATGGCGCCGAGCAGGCTCTGGGCCGCTCGCTCGTCCCGCTTCTCCGCCAGGGTCATCGCCGCCTGCACGCGGACCGTGCTGTCCGAGTCGCGAAACGCCGAAACGAGATACGCGCGCGCCGTCGGGCTCTCAATGTTCCCCAAAGCCCTGACCGCTTCCTTGCGGACACGAACGTCCTCATGGTGCAGGGCCCGATCGAGCGCGCGCTCCACACCTTGGTGCGCGATGCGTCCCAATACGAAAACCACGTTACGAATCACGTACCACCGGGGGTCGCTCAGTCGCTGGAGCAGCGGCTCCACGTCGTTCTTGCAGGTCTTCGCCAGCGCTTCGCAGAGCGCCCGCCGGTGACGCACGTGGTTCACCTGCCCCAGCAGGTCGCAGATCGCCGGCGTGCTTCCGGATCCCAGTTGCACCAGGAAGTCGGTCAGGACGGCGGGATCGAGCTGGGGATGCGCATTCAGGGTCGGGGCCAACTGACCGAGGAACGAGGGCCGTCCCAGCTCGCGGGTCACGTGGTCCGCGATGCCCTCGAATTCGGCCTGCTCGCCGGCCTTCTGCGCCGCGATGCCCCGCAGCCGGACCAGGAGCTCGTGCGCCCGCTGGATCTCGCCCTCCTCGATCGCGTACTCGATGAAGCGCTGGAAGGCGATGGCGGAGTCCATGAACCCGCCCGGCTCCTTTTCGTGGGCGAGAATCGCGGCGACGATCTCGAGGACCTCCTTGTGCAGCGGCCGGACTTCCTCGAGTCGCACCGCGTGCTCGAGTTCGTCCCGCTCCGCGTCGGAGATCTGGAACGTCGCGCCCTCCGGCCGCTCCCACGTCCGCGATCGCTGGATGTGCGCCGACCAGTCGTCGGAGCGCTCCGCCGCCATGCGCTCCCCCTCCTCGCCGTCGACCTCCTCGGACGACTCCGGCGGGCTCGGCGCATCCTCGGTCGACACGGGCCAGGGAATCGTCTCCCCCTCGTGCTCCTCCGCGCCGATCTCTTCGCCTTGGTCGACGCCGCCCTCGCTCAGATCCTCCAGCGGGATGTAGACATACTCGATGTGCCGGAAGTCGCGCTCCCAGAGCATCGTCACGACATCGTCCAGCCCGTTCGGGCCGTCGATCGCGCGGCGCAGCACTTCGAGGAACGAGCGCAATTCGTCGGGCTCCAGTCCCTCCTTGATCGTGATGCCGCGAATGCCGTCGGCATGAAACCGAAACGCGAGGGACTCGTTGCGGTCGGCGTTGTGGTAGACGGAATAGTTCTCGAAGAGGAAGTCGAACTGCTGCACGACCAGGGGGATGTCCCCGATCTCCTTCAGGCAGGACCAGGTCTGCGTTTCGAGATCGAGCTGGAATTTCTGCAACTGCGGGTTGTTCGCCTGGTAGAGGCGGGAGGCCTTCACCGTCTTGATGAGCGTCTGGATCCAATCGGCCACGCGCTTGACGTCCAGCGCCAAGACCTGGTCGCGGATCTTCTCGGCCCTCTGTTCCGTGGTGGACGGAGCGTGGGCGTTCTTGACGGTGCCGGGCGTCGCCATACTTGCGATGCTTCGGCTGTTTTCAGCCACACCTTGAGTCTTTTCGGGGCGGCGGGGAGCGGAAGTGCTTCGAGGACTAGCGCTTTACCTCGACGCGGGAGGAAATGTCTCCGGAGCCCTTGGGGATCACCCCGATCGCCTGGACATGGGCCTCTCGGATCTGCCCCAGGACGCGGCGATCGTGCGTCAGGACAATGACTTGAACCTCCGAGGCAAGCTCTTCCAGGTAGGCGAGCAGGGACCCGCGGCGATCCTCGTCGAGGTGGGCGAGCGGATCGTCCAACAGGAGCGGGAGCGGTTCCCGGGCCGCGAGTTCGTGAGCGATCGCCGCGCGCAGCGACAGGTAGAAGGCGTCCCGGGCCCCCCGCGAGAGCGACTCGATGGGGATGGCGCCCCGGGCGCCCATGGAGAGAGTGGCGTTGAAGTCGGCGTCGAGGGCCACGGAACCGTACCGTTCCGCCGTCAGCCGTGACAGGGTCGCGCCCGCCGATTCGCCGATCCGCCCCACGTGCTGCTCCTGGTACTCGCGAACCGCGTCGCGCAGCACGTCGAGCGCCACCAGGAGCGCGTCGCGGAGCTTGGTCTCGCGCGTCAGCTCCTCCTCTTCGAGGGCGATCGCCTCTTCCAGTGACTCGAGGTTCTCCGCGTCCGAGTCGCCGCCGGTGCGGCGCAGCACGGCGTCCAGCGCCTCCTGGGCGGCGTCGAGTCGCGTGCGCAGCGCGTTCACGTCGCGCGTCAGCCGCTCGGAGGCCTCCGCGATCTGCAGCGGGTCCTCCTTCAACGGCGCGAGAAACGGCGATTGCTGCAGCACCAACTTCTCCTGCGACCGAAGCGACGCGACGGCCTCGTCGATTTCCTTCGCCTCCGCCTCGAGCCGTTCCGGAGTCGGAAGGGAGTGGATCACGGCGGCGTTCTCGCGCCGCTCCTGCATCGCGGCGCGGTACTGCTTGGCGTCCGCGAGCACGACCTCCAGCGTCCGCCCGGCGATGAACGGATTGACGCGGATTTCGATCTGATCGATCTCCTGGCTGATCGTTCGGATGTTCTCGTCCGCGAGTTTCACCTGCGCCTCGGACAGGACCCGCGCGCGTTCGGTGCTCTGGCCGAAAACGCGGCTCACGACCAGGCCGATCACCGCGCCGAGGGCCATCGCGCCGGCCGCCAGCCCCCACTGCTTCGTGATGCCGTACCCCACGCCGGCGGCGATCGCCGCGAGCAGGAGCGTGATCCCGAAGGTGAAGAAGGGTGACACGGGCTTGGCATGCGACAGGCGCGCGCGCTCGTCTTCCGCCGACTTCTGGTGCCGCGCCCGCTGCGTCCGGAGCATGGCGAGCCGAATCAGGTCGGGCTCGACCTCCTCGGGCGCGTTGGCCAGGTAGCCGAGCGACTGTCCGATGCGCCGGTCGATATCCTCCACCGCGTTCCGGGCGCGACGGGCGCTCACGAGTTCGGCGCCGACGGCCGGCCCCCGCTTCAAGAACTTGCGCTGCTCCTCGCGCAGGGAGATCCACGCCTTCAGATCCGCCAGCAACTGCTCCTTGCCGGCGAGGTCGGCGCGCAATTCCAGGATTCGGCCGTCCAGCTCGTCGCGCTCCTTCTGCCGCGACACGCCCTCGCCCAACATCACCTCGGCGCGCGAGCGGCGGTCGCGCAACTCCTCGATGCGGGCGATCCGGCTCTCGATGGACCGATTCACGCGCTTCCGCGCGCGCGGGTCGAACGGGTGCTCCTTGGTCAGGAGATCGAGCCGCGCCAGGAGCGCATCCTGGATCTGCTGGTAATCCGCTTCGACCGCGCCCGAGACGAGATGGCGCAACTCCGGCGAGATCTCCGTCTCCAGCGCGTTTTCGTGAACGAACACCGACTCGCGAAAGAGGCGCGGGTCGGTGAAGCCGAACCAGCCGCGGAGCAGCTCCTCATACCGCTCCCGTTCCGCGCTGCGGCCGCGCGGATTCACGCTGCCGCGGAAGATGGTCTCGTCCGACTCGTCGCCGTCGGCGCCCCGTCGGGTCACCTCGACGTCATGGGTGTCGAAGCGGCGATGAATCCGGTAGCGGTCGTTGGCGGCGAGAAACGTGATCGACGCCGCGTGGGGGGCGCCGTTCCAGGGACGGGAAAGCGTCTCCGCCTCGTGGGAGGCGAAGCCGAAGATCGTGGCGACGACGGCCTGCGCGAAGGAGGACTTGCCCGACTCGTTCGGACCGATGAGCAGGTTGAGCCGTTTCGGCTCCAGGACCGCCTCGTAGCCGCTGAGGGGGCCGAAGCCCTCGATGACGACGCGTTCAAGACGCATGGCGGGGGTTCTGGAATTCGGCCAGGCCGATCCGAAGGGCCAGCGATGCGGCGTCGCGGTCCGGACCGTCCGCCGCGCTCTCGATCCGCTCGATCATCGTGCGCACGAAGACGCCGCGCACCGTGGCCTCCTCGCGGTACTGCTCCAAGAGCCGCGCGTTCAGCACGAACGTGCGGTCGTCGAGTTCCAGGTGGAAGAAGCGGGAACGAAGCCGCTCTTCCAGGCGCGCGGCGTCGAACACGAAGCCGCACGGCCCTTCGAGGCGAAGGCGGACCAGATCCCGTTCGCCCGCGAAGGCCTGGATGCGGCGCGTGAGCGCGGCCTCGTCCTCGAAGTCGCCGGTGTTGAAGTCGAGGGTCGCCTGCGTGAGCGTGCGCGCGTTCCAGGGCGTGCGTTCGATCGAAATCGCCTCGCGGCCGAGCATGGCCGTGACCAGATAGCGGGGACCGTCCTCGCCGAATTTCTTTCCTTCCAACGTACCCGGGTAGACCGCTACGGCGCCGCCTTCGCGGACCTCGGAGAAGTTGTGGTAGTGGCCCAGCGCGAGGTATTGAAGCCCCGAAGCCGCGATCTCGGTGCGGTTCAGGGGCAGGTCGTTGCTGCGCCGTTTCCAGGTCGGACTGTCCTCCAGCGCGGCGTGCAGCACGCCCACGTGGTAGTCGGCCAGGCCGGACGGCCTGAATTCGCCCAGCGGCCTCTCGCAGACCGCGGCGTCGTAGGCGATCCCGTACGTCTGCGCCGTCTCGCCGCGGGCCGTGATGCGGGGTCCGGGTTCGAGGGTCGGGGAGAGGAACAGGTGGACATTGTCCGGGAGGCGAAGCCGCCGGTAGACGGAGCGCCGGTAGGAGGGCGCGTCGTGGGTCCCGGGCGCGATCAGCACCGGGAGGCCGGCGTGCTCGAGCTTGTCGAGCGCCGTTTCGACCTGTGCCACGACGGCTTCGTCCGGATCGTGCGTGTCGAAGAGGTCGCCCGCGATGAGGACGGCGTCGACCGGCTTCTCCCCGCCGGTCGCGTAGTCCACGGCGCGGAGGAACGCGTTCAGGAAGTCGCGCGCCCGCTCCTCGGCGCGATCGCCCAGGGAGGGAAAGGACGCCCCCAGGTGCAGATCCGCGAGATGTAGAAGACGGATGCTCATGCTTTCGTGCCCGCTTTCCTTCGTCCTGGTCCACCGCGGCGACGGAGTCGCCTCAGATCGGCCAGGGCCTCTCGATGCGCCCGAAACGCCATGGGCCGCGGCAGACGATCGAGCGGAAAATACGCTACTTCGCTCGCGTCGTCTCCCGCTTCCAGCCGCCCCCCGATGATCCGCGCGTGGTAGAGAATCAGAACCGCGCGCGTGCGGGGATCGTCCCGCCCCGCATACACGCCGAAGAGCCCGGTGATGCGAACGCGCAGTCCCGTTTCCTCCCGGGCCTCGCGTACCGCCGTGACCTCCGGATGCTCCCCGTACTCCATGAATCCCGCCGGAATCCCCCAGCAGCCGAGGCGAGGCTCGTGCGCCCGCCGCGCCAGCAGGATCGAACGATCGTTCTCGATCACGACCCCACAGGCGGGGGCCGGATTCCGGTACGCGATGAACCCACACCGAGGACACCCGCGCCGCGAGGTGCCGTGCTCCATGATCGCCCGCATTCTGGCGCCACAAAGCGTACAGAAGCGCGCCTCGGGCCGAGCGGCCATCACCTTCGCCGCGCGGCGCGTCGCCGGCTTCGATCCGGCGGCTGCGCTACGGCGCGTCGTCTTCCGTCCTTGCCCTTGGCGTTTCGCCTTCATAGGCTCCGTCCCATGATCCATCCCTGATCCGGGCCGGGGTAGTCTCCCGTCCTATCTGCCATCGGCTCCAACGGTTGGTTCCTCCAGTGAAAAGATCGCGGAAACGCCCGACGTCCAAGCCGCGCGCCGCGCGCCCGAAGCCCTCGCCGGCGCCCTATCCGCCGGTGCCGCCGGTCGGTCCCCTGATCGGGGCCCACATGAGTGTCGCCGGCGGAGCGGTCACCGGCATCCATCGCGCCCTCGCGGTCCGGGCCAGGGCGCTGCAGATCTTCACGAAGAATTCGAATCAGTGGAAGGGAAAGCCCATTTCGGAGGCCGAAGCGGCCGCCTTCCGCGCGGCCTGGGCCGAGAGCGGGCTGGCCCCCGTCGTCGCCCACGATTCATACCTCATCAACCTCGCCTCCCCCAACCCGGAGTTGCGGCGCCGGTCGATCGAAGCCCTGGCGGACGAGCTGTCACGCTGCGAACTCCTGGGCGTTCCCTTCCTCGTAGCCCACCCCGGAGCGCATAGGGGGTCGGGGGTCCTGGAGGGGTGCGATCGCGTCGCGGCCTCCATCGACGAGGCGCGCGCCATCTCCCCGGCCCCCGGGGTCGTTCTGCTCCTCGAGACCGTCGCGGGACAGGGCACGACGTTGGGGCGCCGGTTCGAGGAGCTGGCGCGCATGCGGAGCGGCGTGGCGCGGCGCGACCTGACCCAGTTCTGCCTCGACACGTGCCACGTCCACGCGGCCGGGTACGACATCGTGACCCGGGAGGGCTACGAGGAGACGATGCGCGAGTTCGACGCGATCCTGGGTTTGGAGACGCTGCGCGCCATCCACGTGAACGACTCGAAGAACCAACGCGGGAGCCACGTCGATCGGCACGAGCACATCGGGAAGGGAACCATCGGGGCGGCGACGTTTGGATGGATCATGCGCGACGCCCGGCTCGCCTCCGTTCCCAAGCTGCTGGAAACGCCGAAGGGCGCGGACGGCGTCGTCATGGACCGGCGGAATCTGGCTCTGCTGCGGCGTCTGGCGGATGCGCCGGAGGACGGGGGCTAGAAGCCCTTGTCCTCCTCCTCTTCCTCCTCGTCCGCCTCCCCTTCCGCCTCCTCGAGGCCCCGCTCCTCCTCGTACTCCAAGAGGAAGTACTCCCGAAACGGGTCGACCAGGTCGTTGAACGCCTTGTGCGGACTCGCCACGCCGTACTCGCGCAGCTTTTCGCAGATCTCTCCGATCAACGTGTCCATCCGCGCGGAGAGGTTGGTCTCGGCGATCAGCCGCTCGACGATGTCTTTGTCCTGGTCGTTCGGGCTCATGGAGTCGCTCCTTTGAGGTAGATGCGCTGAGCCGAGAATACAGGCCCGGGAGCCGCCTCAATTATACCAAGAACCCGGAACAAGTGCGCCGGGTCCGCGGGACGCCCGCGGAACCCGGCGAGATACGGCGGCAACCGGCCGTAGGGGGACGGCGCGATGCCTTCCGCATCGATGCAGTCAGAGCCCGCCGTGGGGCGGGGATGATCCCGAGACCATGCAATCCCCATGCCTGGGGCCCGCCGCTGGCGTGCGCCCTCAAGTGTCAGCCGTCCATTCGATTGCGGGTGGCCTTGACGGGCCGCTCCTGGGCGGGACGGCGGGCCTGCCCTGACAGACTGTCGCGGATTCGCCAAATCCGTCAGGCACACGCCGGTTGCTTGACATCCGGACAACGCGAAGGGACGATGCCCGCCCGTGAGCCCTGACGAAACGCCGCCGGCGCCCGAATCCGGCACGACGCCACCGGCGCCGCCCGACGCGCCGAAACCGATGAGCGTCGCGCGCGCGGCCGGCATCATCTCGGCGGCCACCTTCCTCAGCCGACTGATGGGTCTGGTTCGCGAGCAGGTCTTCGCCGCGCAGTTCGGCGCGGGCTTCGCGGTCGACGCGTTCCAGGTCGCGTTCCGGGTGCCGAACCTCCTCCGCGATCTCTTCGCCGAGGGCGCCATGAGCGCCGCGTTCGTTCCGACGCTCACGCGCGCGAACCAGGAGGGCGGCCCTCAGGCCGGGCTGCGTCTCGCGAACCTGGTCATCAACTTCCTGCTCGTGGTCGTCTCCGGGCTTTGCCTGCTGGGAATCCTCGCCGCGCCGTGGATCGTCGGCGTGCTGGCGCCGGGCTTCGGGGATGTCCCGGGAAAGCTGGCGCTGACGACGCTCATGACGCAGATCATGACGCCGTTCCTGCTCCTGGTATCGCTGGCGGCGGCCGTGATGGGCGTACTGAACACGCGGCGGATCTTCTTCATCCCCGCCGTCGCGCCCGTCCTCTTCAATCTGGGGCTGATCGTGGCGGGGTACGCCATCGCGCCCTTCATGCCCCGGTTCGGCCTCGAGCCGATCGTGGGCATGGCGTTCGGGGCGCTCCTCGGCGGCGCGGGCCAGTTGGCGATCCAGCTGCCCGCGCTTCGCGCCCAGGGGTTTCGGTGGCGGCCGGAGCTTTCGTTCCGCGATCCCGGCGTGATCCGCGTCGTCTCGCTGATGGCCCCGGCGTCGATCGGCATCGCCGCGGCGCAGGTCAATGTCTTCACCAGCACGTTTCTCGCCTCGACCCTCCAGCAGGGGTCGGTCTCGTGGCTGAACTACGCGTACCGATTGATGCAGCTTCCGATCGGCCTCTTCGGAGTCGCGATCGCGACCGTAACCTTGGCGGAGGTGTCCCGTCACGCGGCGGCGAAGAACATGGCCGATCTCAAGGACACGCTCCGGCTGTCGCTCCGATTGGTGTTCTTCCTCACGATCCCCGCCACGCTGGTCCTGATGGCGATGGCCGCGCCGATCGTCTCGCTCCTCTACGAGCACGGGAAATTCACGGCCGGCGACACGCTGCAGACCGCGCACGCGCTCTGGGCCTACGCCGTGGGCTTGGCGGCGTTCTCCGCGGTGCGGGTCATGGTGCCGGCGTTCTACTCGCTCGACATGGCGCGCGTGCCGGTCACGATTTCCATGATCACGATCGGGGCGACGGTGGGCCTCTACTTCCTCCTCATGGGACCGCTTCAGCACTCGGGCCTCGCGCTCGCGACGTCGATCGGCTCGATGCTCAACTTCGCGCTCCTCTTCGCCGCGCTGCGCCGAAGGCTCGGCGCGCTGGGCGCCGGCGCGCTCGCGGCGGCCGCCGGCCGGATCCTTCTCGCCTCGGCGCTGGCCGCCGGCGCCGGATGGGCCGTCGTCACATGGATGGGCAGGCTTCACGCCGGGAGTTCGACGCCATGGCGTCTCCTGGTCGTCGTCGCGGGATTGGGCGCCGCCGGCGTGGTGTACGGGGCGGCCTGCTCGCTCCTTCGCGTGCCCGAAGTTCGCGCGGTGACGGACACGCTGCGGCGTCTGTTCGGAAGGGGAAGGACATGAGATTCCGGGAAGCCGCCATGACGACGGCCGCGGTGCTCGCGGGGCTGCTCCAGCTGAGCGCGGGCCTGCCCGCGCCGGCCCGCGCCGGCACGGTGATGGTGATCGAGGATCTCGCGCCGATGCGGATGATCCCCTCCTCGCGGGCGCCGCGAAAGGCCTACGCGCCCCTGGGGCTCCTCCTGAAGACGAGGCGGACCGCGAAGGAGGGCGAATTCGTCGAGGCCACGAACGCCGAGGAGCGCCCCTTCGAGGAACCCGCGTGGCATCACTACTGGCTCTACCCGAAGAGCGTTCTCGCCGAGCCGGGCCAGACACGCGTCAGCCTCGAGTTGATCGTGCGGAAGGGGGGCGATGCCGCCACGGCGACGGAGGGGCGGCGGTACACCGTGGAGGCGTTTCTCTCCGACTCGACGGCGCTTCCGGACACGTACTACGTGGCCGCCGGCGACCCCGCGGATCGGAGCCCCTGGGGCGGGACGGCCACCCTGCTTCCCCCGCGGCCGGATCCCTACGATCCCCCCGGCATCGAAGATCGAAAGGCGGCGCTTCGGGAGGCGGATGCCTATCGGATCGCCATCTCCCTCTCCGGCGACCGAACGATCGACCACGTGACGGAGCGGCTGGCCGCCGCTCGGGTCCTCGTGACCGAGGCGCGCTGCGCGGACGAGGAATACATTGAGACCGAAGTGGTTACGCTCGCCGAGCGGAGGCGCGCGATCGGGGATCGCGTGAACACGACGACCCTCCTGATTCCGGTCGCCGACGTGACGGCCACCTCCAGCCCCGGCGAAGTGCTCTGGACTCGCCTGGTCTACGTGGCGGACGTATTCTTCGAGGACGGAGCCTGGGAAACGGTGGCGCGGCGGCTGCTCGTGACCTGGCCGCATTGCCCCTGAGGAGGAGACCATGACACTCGAAACCTGCCGCCGACTACTGGCCTACGACGCTTGGGGGAATCGCGCGGCGCTCGACTCGCTGCGACTCTCCACGCAGGCCCCGACATCGCGCGCGTGCGCCATCACGGCGCACCTGCTGGGCGCCGGTAGGATTTGGCTCGACCGGCTGCACGGACGCGCCCCGTCGACCGAGGTGTGGCCCGCGCTCAGCGTCGAGGAATGCGAATCCGGATTCCGCGATCTGGAGGCCGATTGGAGCCGCTACCTGGAAGGGCTCGATGCGGCGGACCTGTCGCGGACCATCGCCTACACGAATTCCAAGGGTGAGCCCTGGAAGAGCACGATCGCGGACGTGATCCTGCACGTGGCGCTCCACGGAACGTACCACCGCGGCCAGATCGCGATGCTCGTGCGCCAGAATGGGCAGACGCCCGCGTACACCGACTTCATCGAGGCGACCCGGCGCGGGCACGTGGCGTGAGGCGGGGCCCGCGATGAGCGTCTCCACACGCGTGGAGGGGCCGCTCGTCTGCCTCGACATCGACGGAACACTCACCGACGGCGTGAACGGGCCGCCGCTGCCGGGCGCCGTGGAGGCGGTTCGCGTGCTCCGGGATCGGTGGCGGGTGCGTCTGGTCACGAACACGACGAGCGTGCCTCTCGCGGCCCTGACCGAGCGCCTCCGCGCGCTCGACCTGCTCGACCGCCCCGAGCACCTGTACACGCCTCTCTCCGTGGCGCGTCGCGTGCTTCCCGAGCGCGGGCACGATCGCGGCATCCTGATCGCCGATCCCGGACAGCGCGAGGACTACGCGTGGTTCCGCGAGGACGAGGCCGGACCCGCCGTGGTGCTGGCGACGGAGGCCCACGACTGGCGCGTCGGCGATTTCCATCCCGCCTTTCGACGCCTGCTCGACGGCGCCGTCTTCTACACGCTGACCCGAAACCGCTACTACCGCGTCGCCGGTCGGTTCCGCATCGACCTGGGCGGCGTGGCGGCGCTGCTCGCCCACTGCGGCGGCGTGGACCCGGAAACGTTGGGAAAGCCCTCGCCACTCCTCTTCGACGCGATCGCCGCCCACGCCGGCGTGCGGCGGCAGGACATCGTCATGATCGGCGACGACGCCGAGGTGGACGTCGCCGCCTCGATCGCGCTCGGCATGCGGGGGGTGCTCGTACAGACCGGGAAGTACCGCGCGGGGGACGAATCGAAGGCGCCGGAAGCGCCCCACGCCACGCTGCCCGACGTCGGCGCGGTGTCGGCGTGGCTCGCCCGGGGCTAGCGACGGCGGGGTTTCGCGATCCGCTTCCTCGCCGCTGGACATCCCCGCGCGACCGGGGGAAAATGACCGGGATGTCCCCGTCCATCGCTTCCTTCCGCTCCGGCCCCCCGGAGGTCACGCTCGTCCAGGCGTTCGCCCGCCCGCTCGACAACGCGGTGGCGACCGCCCGCACCTGCTACTCCGCGAAGGGGATCATCACGCAGGAGGAAGTAGGCGGCGACGCGCTCCCCGACGAGAAGCGCGCTGTTCGGCTGGAGCGACGCGACGCCTTGGCGAAGGACCTGTACGCCGCGGGGCACCACACGACCTTCCAGCACGCCCACTTCCAGTTCACGCTCGATCGCGTCTCCCGCCAATTCGTCTGGTCGTTCCTGCACAGCCACCCGTTCTACAACTCCGAACAGGTCAGCCAGCGGTACGTGGAGGTGAAGGCGGGAACGACGATCGTGCCCGAACTGGGCGGCGGCGAGGCGCAACGGATCTACGAGGAGGCGGTGGCGGCGCTGCACCGGAACTACCACGACCTCCGCGCGCTGCTGACGCCGGTGGCCGAGGCGGAGTACTACAAGCGCTTCCCCGCGCGCGCGAAGGATCCCGCGCGCTGGGCGGGCGAGATCCAGAAGAAGGCGCAAGAGGTCGCGCGGTACGCCCTTCCCGTCGGAACCTACTGCTACCTCTACCACACGGTGAGCGCGCTGACGTTGATGCGCTACCACCGGCTCGCCGACCAGTACGACGCGCCCGTGGAACAGCGCCAGGTGATCCAGGCGATGGTGGACGCGGTGCTGGCCCACGATCCGCAGATCGCGGTCCTGCTCGAAGAGCCCATTTCGCTGGAGGAGACCCTGGAGTACCAGATCTTCCAGCGAAACCCGGGGCTCCGCAGCCCCGCGATGGGCGAGGAGGCGCGCCGCGAGTTCGACGCCGGGCTGGACGGCTTGGTCTCCCGCCTCGTCGGCCACAAGCCCGAGAACGAGGAGCTGCTGGCCGCATCGGTGCGGGAGGTGCTGGGGCTCCCCACCGCGGCGCTCTCGGATGACGACGCGATCGCGCTCGTGATGGACCCCGCCTCGAACAAGGCGCTCTCCGGCTCGCTCAACGTCACGACGCTCTCGAAGCTGTCCCGCGCGATGGTTCACCCGTCCTACACGTTCCGGAAGAAGCTGTCGCATACGGCGGATTCCCAGGATCAGCGCCACCGTGCCACGCCCGCGTCCCGGCCCTGCCTGCAGGCCTACCTCACCCCGGAGCCCGATTACGTGACGCCGGCGCTGGTGCCGCTGGACGAGCGCGTGGAACGCCGCTATCAGGAATCGATGAACCGCTCCTGGGAAGCGATCGCGAGACTTCGCGCCCTGGGGGTTTCCGACGAGTTCGCGGCGTACCTGCTCCCGAACGCGGTCAGCATCCGGTTCACGGAATCGGCCGATCTCCTCAGTCTCCGCCACAAGTGCGCGATGCGGCTTTGCCTCAACGCCCAGGAGGAAATCTGGCGCGCGGCGCGTGACGAATCCGAACAGGTGCGCGCGGTGAACCCTCGCATCGGCGCGTTCTTCCTGCCGCCGTGCGGACCGCGGCTGCGCGCGGGCGTGAAGCCGTTCTGCCCGGAGGGCAAGCGATACTGCGGCGTGCCCGCCTGGAAGATCCCCATGCGGGAGATTCAGCGAACGCTGTGATCCGTCCGGGCGCATCGCGGAACCGCGGGCGTGGGCGCGGCCTGGCCGGTCGGTCCGCCCGTGCGGGGCTCGTGGCGGCGCTGGCCATCGTCGTGTACTCGGGACTCTTCGCCATGGGCTGCGGTCCGCGGCGCGACGCGGCCAGCGTGTCCTCGCGATCCCCCGCGCCGTTCGTCTCGCCCACGACGGGGTTCCGATTCGCTCCGCCTCCTTCGTGGGAAGCGGACCGCTACCTCGTGACCGAGATGACGGGCGCCGACGCGGCGGCGAGGCAGCCGGGCGCGCTCTCCATCGCCGAAGTCCAATTCCAGCCGATCGACCTAGGCAGCCGGCCGGAAGTGCTGTTACGGCTCTGCGTGTTCCCGGACTCCGCCTGGGCGGCGATCGAGCACGAGGCGGGCGCCAGCCTGGGCAGCATCGTGGCGCGGGTCCGCCACCGCACGTATCTCGCCGAGACCGCGAGCAAGAACCCGTATCCCCGGGACAATCCCAACGCGGCGGACTTCGACGCCATGATGCTCGCGCTTTCGGACCTGAAGCGATGGCTGTCGGTCGCGGACGCCGCCGGGGATCTGGCCTCGGGGTTCCTGCCGGGCGGTTCGGCGTTCGGCCCCACGCCCGTGATGTACATCGGCGCGCTGCCCGCGGGGAGCGGACCGCGCCGGGACATCAAGGTGATCTTCCGTTCCGACAGCAGCGCGCTTCTCTCCACCAACTACCCGGGACGCGGCGTGGTGAACGAGCGTGGGCGGTGGGGCATTCAGGGAGCGTACCTACGCCTCCAGTTGCTGGACGACGCGGGAATGCCCGCCAAGGTGCCGTTCATTTGGGCGATCCGGGATTCGGCGCTCGCCCCGGTGGCGTGGGACGAGGCATCGTACGGGTCGGTGGGGCTGCCGCTCTCGATGCGGCCCTAACGACGCGGGAGGGAGACTACGAGCCGACGTTCTTGAGCGAGTCGGCGAACTGTTGCAGCGTTCCCTTCTCGTAGTATTTCGTATGGACGTACCGCGCGTAGATCATCATGTCGGGCGACTTGATGTATCCCTGGACGCCCCCCAGGATCTCGGCGTTGGGCTTCATGAAGTAGGTCGCCGGATACCCCGTGACCCGCACGGCCCTCGCGAAGTCCCGCTCGGTGATCGTCTTTCCGTTCCAGGTCATCTTGGCCGAAGACTCCCCGTTCACCTTCGCCAGCGAGAAGTGCTCCGTCAGATAGGCCGCCACCTCGGGATTCCCGTAGGTCTGCCGGTCCATGACTTTGCACCAGCCGCACCAGTTGGTGTAGAGGTCGACGATCAGATGCTTGTTCTCTTTTTGGGCCTTCGCGACCGCCGCGTCGAAGGCTAGCCACTGGACACCGGCGGGAGCTTTTTCCGCGGCATTCTTCGCTGGCGCGCCGGCGCCCAGGAGCGAACCGGCCAAAAGCACGGCGACGGAGGAGCGAAGGACGAAGGGGAGGCGCAGGGTCATTTTGCGGTAAGTCCTTTTATCGGCGTTGGTTGCAGGGGCCTCAGTCGAGCCGGGATGCGATTCCCCCGCTGCCCCTCAATGGTATCAACCCTATCTACCCCGCATCAATCGGCAATTCTTCCGCCGTCTGTAGCGCCCCGGGAGCGGCGGTGGCTCCAAACCAACGCAAAGGAGAGCGGGATCGCCACGGTGATGAACCCCAGGGCGGTCCACGGGATCACCCCGAGGCCCCGCGCATCCGCGAGCAGACCCCCCACCGTCGGCCCGGCGATCGTGGCGAGCGCGAGCGTGCCGTTCAGCACGCCCAACCCCCCGCCGCGCTGGGCGGACGAGGAGTACTCGGTCGCCAGCGTGTTGGCCGCGACGGTCGTCAGCCCGAACAAGGGGGCGACGAAGATGATCGCGGTCGCGATCGAACTCCGCTGAAGCCCCATCAGGAGATACATCCCGGCGTAGAGCAGGATGCCGGTGAAGAGGATGGCGCGCGCGCCGAAGCGGCGGACCAGCGGTCCGACGAAGATGTACATCACGACGCCCGCGACCGCCGCGAAGCCCAGCGTATAGCGGAGCAGGCGCACGGATGCGCCGAGGTGCTCGACGAAATAGACCGTGAAGAATCCCCACATCGTGAAGTTCGCCGCGAAGAGGAAGAAGGAAAGGACGCACAGGCGGAGCAGGCGTGGGTTCTCGTAGAGCGCCACCAGATCCTCCACCAACCTCGCGACCCAGCCGACGCGGGCGCGCGGCACGGCGGGCGGCCGTGGACGATCGCGCAGCCAGCGCGCCGTCAGCGCGATGTGGACCGCCACGAGCGCCGCGGTGATTCGGAGCGCCGCGTGGAGCCCCTCGCCGATGCCCGCCTCCATCAGCCGCCCCCCCTCGAGGCCGCCGACCAGCCACCCCACCGCCTGGGCCATGAGCACGTACGACAGAGCGTGCTGCGGCCGATCGGGCATGGCGAGCGTGGCGTAGGCCTTGAGCAGCGGGGCGAGACAGCCGTAGAAGAGCGCCGCGGCGCCGACGTAGAGGAGGACCGTCGTTCCCTGCTTGAAGAAGGGGATTCCCGCCAGCGCGGCGACGTAACCCGCCAGCCCGACCAGCAGCAACGGCTTCAGCTTTCCCGAAACGTCCGAAATCCCGCCCCAGAAGTTGCTGGCCACCATCGTCCCCAGCGCCGGGACGACGACGACGAGCCCGACGGTCAGGAAACTGCCCTCGCCCAGGGCCTCACGCACATAGAGCGGGAGATAGCCTTGGATCAGCGTCAGCGCGACGCCTTCGAGAAAGGCGGAGACCAACAAGAGCGCGGGCATGAAGCCGGTAACGGTACCACGCCACCGTATCCGGCGCGATACGGGGGAGTCTGATTGCTGGGCGCCGGATCGTCCTCGGGCGCTTTCCGGCGACGCCGGCGGCAAGGCGTCCGCGGCCGCGCCGCTCGCTCGCACAACGACTTGCGGTGTTGCCGAGGCTGAAGCGCCTCGTTCGTGGCGAGTGGCATCCGTATTGCGATGACGTTCAGACGAATCGCGGTGGGGCCCGCCACGGGGGTCCAGACTGGGGAGACTGGCTTCGGCTGGCGTGGCTCCCCGCGGTTCGCATCCTCGCCTTCGATCCTGCTTCCACGACTTTGCTATCTTCGTTCCTGGTCGGCTCGCGCTTCGCGGCACTCGTGGAGCGGCCGGAGCCGGCGCGCCATTCGGGAAAGGAACGCCGTGGTCGGCAGGACGCTCGGTCACTATCGGATTACAGCCGCCATCGGCGCCGGCGGGATGGGCGAGGTGTACCGCGCCACGGACACGAAGCTCGGCCGCGAGGTGGCGCTCAAGGTGCTTCCCGGCGAGTTGGCCGCGAACTCGGAGCGTCTTGATCGGTTCCGTCGCGAAGCCATGATGCTGGCGGCCCTCGACCATCCGAACATCGTCACCGTGCACTCGGTGGATGTGTTCGACGGCGTTCACTTCCTCACCATGCAGCTGGTCGAGGGCGAGTCGCTGGATCGGCTGATCCCCAGGGGCGGCATGGCTGTAGACCGCATCCTCGAGATCGCCTCCGCGATCGCCGGCTCGCTGGCCGCCGCGCACGACAAGGGCATCGTCCACCGCGATCTCAAGCCCGCCAACGTCATGATCACCGGCGACGGACGGGTGAAGGTGCTCGACTTCGGGCTCGCCAAGAGCGCCGCGGCGACGCCGGACGAGCGGTTGGATCCCGATGTGACGACCCAGCTCCAAACGCGCACCGGGGCCGTGATGGGCACGATGCCCTACATGTCGCCGGAGCAGGTCGCGGGACGCGCGGTGGATCACCGCAGCGACATCTTCTCCCTCGGCGTGATGCTGTACGAGTTGGCGACCGGAGAACGCCCCTTCCAGGGAGGATCCTCGGCGGAGCTCGCCTCCGCGATCCTGCGCGACCCGCCGCCGCCCCTCTCGCCCCGCCGCGCCGGGCTGCCGGAGGGGCTCATGCGGATCATCACGCGCTGTCTCGAGAAGGAGCCGGACGCCCGCTTCTCCCGGATGCGCGACGTCGACGCCGCGCTGCGAAGCGTATCGGTCGGCGGCGACCACCGAATGACCGCGGCGGCACGGAAGTCGCGGCGGTGGTCCGGCCCGCTGCAAATCGCGGGGGTCACCGTCGCGCTTCTGGCGGTGCTGTACCTGCTGGCACGATTCGGGTTCATCGGCCCGTTCGGGAAGGGGGAGATGGACGGGCACGAGGTTCGGTCCATCGCCGTGCTTCCGCTCGACAACTACTCCGGGGACGCGAGCCAGGATTACTTCGCGGAAGGGATGACCGACGCGCTCACCGCGGACCTGGCCCGGATGAGCAACCTCCGGGTGATCTCGCGCGGGTCGGCGATGCAGTTCAAGGGCGAGGATCGACCATCCACTCCCGAGATCGCGAAGGTCCTCGGCGTCGACGCGATCATCGAGGGATCGGTGTATCGATCCGGCGACAAGGTCCGGATCACGGCGCAGCTCATCGACGCGCGCACCGATCGACACCTGTGGGCCGAGAACTTCGAACGCAGCTCCAAGGACGTCCTCGCGCTGCAGCGAGACCTGGCGTCCGCCATCGCGCGCAAGATCAATGTACAGCTCACCCCGGCGGAGCGGACGCACCTCGGAGAGACGGAGACCGTGGATCCCGAGGCGTACGATGCCTACCTGAAAGGCCGGTACTTCTTCAATCGCCCCAGCGACGAGAATCTACAGAAGGCCATCGCCCGATTCGAGGATGCGATCGCGCTCAACGCGGACTTCGTTCCCGCGCTTTCGGGATTGTCGGATGCCTACCTCTGGGCCGGGTACAACGAAGGATTCATGACCGCCTCCGAGGCGAGGCCGAAAGCCAAGGCCGCCGCCGAGAGGGCGATCCGACTCGATCCCCAATCGGCCGAAGCGCACACGTCGCTCGCCGTCTTCAAGTGCTTCTACGAATACGACTGGGAAGGCAGCGAGGCCGCGTTTCGCCGCGCGCTCGAGCTCAACCCGAACTATGCGTTCGCGCACGACCAGTTCGCGCTTGCGCTGGCCTTCCAGGGACGGTTCGAGGAGTCCGTCGCCGAAAGCCGGCGCGCGGCGGAACTGGACCCCCTCAATCCACAGATCCCCATCGACGCCATCTTCGCGCTGGCCTGGAAGGGCGACCTCCAGGGCGCGAGGGAACAAGTCGCGCGGGCCGAGGCGCTCGACCCGACCTATTTCTTTCCCGCCATGGCGTACGGGTGGATCGATGTCCAAGAAGGAAAGGTGGAGGACGCCATTCCGCAGTTTCAGCGGTCCAAGACGATGGGGGCTCCGGCCTTCGTCAGCGCCTGGCTCGCGTACGCCTACGGGACTTCCGGAGATCGCACGCGAGCGATCGCCGAGATCGAGGATCTGAAACGGATGTCGCTCCATGGCCGGATCACGCCGTTCGACAACGCGCTGGTGGCCCTGGGCCTGCGGGACTACGCACGCACCGTGAGTCTGTTGGAGCAGGCCTATGCGTTGGACTCGCAGTGGCTCGGTTGGCTCAAGAACGATCGAAGCTTCGATCCGCTGCGCTCGGACCCGCGGTTTCGCGCGCTCCTGAAGCGGCTGGGGCTCGATGACTGACGACGGGAGACGTCCCGGCGACGGCGTACCGGCTCCTGGTCACATCCGCATCCCTTTGGTAGTATCGAGAATGGCCCTGCGGGGCATCACCTTCGCGTGCCGGCAACACTTCCCACAGCCCGGTTCCCGGGCGGAGAATCGACCATGATGGCATTGAAACGACCTCGCCTCGCCCTCGCCGTGTTCGCCTCGACGCTCCTCGGGATCGCGCTCGTGGCCGGCTGCGGGCAGCAGGCCAAGACCGAGACCGCCTCCCTGCCGCCCGAACGGGCGATCGACTTCAAGATCGGCGTTCTGACGGGCACCGTGTCCCAGGGTGAGGATGAATACCGCGCGGCGCAGATGATGGCGGTACGGTTCGGGGAAGACCACATCAAGCACGTCACCTATCCCGACAATTTCATGAACGAGCAGGAAACGGTGATCGCGCAGCTGGTCGGCCTGGCCGACGACCCCGACGTGAAGATCATCATCGCGGGCCAGGCGATCCCGGGTTCCATCGCGGCGCTGCGCAAGATCCGCGAGAAGCGTCCCGACATCAAGATCGCCTTCATCGAGCCACACGAGGATCCGGCCATCGTGAATGCCGAGGTCGATCTCTCGATCCAGCCCGATCAGCTGGCGCGCGGACGGACCATCGTCGAAGTGGCGAAGAAGATGGGCGCCACGGACTTCGTTCACTACTCCTTCCCGCGCCACATGTCGCAAGAGCTTCTCGCCCGTCGCCGCGACATCATGAAGCAGACGTGCGAGGAGAACGGCATGACCTTCCACTTCGTGACGGCGCCCGATCCCATGGCCGAGGGCGGCCTGGCCGCGTCGCAGCAGTTCATCACGGAGGACGTGCCGCGCGAGATGAAGCAGCACGGCGAGAAGACGGCCTTCTTCTCCACGAATTGCGGCATGCAGGACCCCCTGATCCGCACGGTGCTCCAGACCGGCGGGTATGTACCCGAGCAGTGCTGCCCCAGCCCCACGCACGGCTACCCTACCGCGCTGGGCATCGCGATTCCTCCGGACAAGGCGGGCGACTTCGAGTACATCAACGCGGAGAACCGGCGGGTGATCGCCGAGCACGGCAAGACGGGACACTTCGCCACCTGGCCCGTGCCGGAGGTGATCCTCTCGATGCGCGCCGCCGCCGACTTGCTGGCCGACGCCGTCGAGGGCAAGGCGGACTACAAGGACCCCGCGACGGTCAAGAAGTACCTGGAGGAGAAGGCGGGGGTCCCCGTCACGCTCACGATGTACGACGAGAACAAGGGCAACTCGTACCTTCTCCTTGTCGGCGACATCTACTACTAGCGCCCGAACCGTCCTCGAGCTCCGGAACGTCACGAAGGAGTACGAGGGGAATCGGGTCCTGAAGGGCGTCTCGCTCTCCGTCAAGGCGGGCGAAATTCACGCCCTTGTCGGCGAGAACGGGGCCGGCAAGAGCACCCTGATGAACATCCTGTTCGGGATGCCGGTGATCCAAGAAACCGGCGGCTACGGGGGCGACGTCATCCTGGACGGCGCCCCCGTTCGTTTCACCGCCCCCGTCCAGGCGATGGACGCGGGGATGGGCATGGTTCACCAGGAATTCATGCTCCTCCCCGGCTTCCGCGTCGCCGAGAACATCAAGCTGAATCGTGAACCCACCCACCGTTCGTTCCTGTCGCCGATCTTCGGCCGCCGCCTCGACACCATCGACGAGAAGACGATTCGATCCGACGCCCGTCGCGCGCTCGATCGCGTCGGCATGGACGTGGACGAGTGGCTCCCCGTCGCGGGTCTTCCGGTCGGGCACATGCAGTTCATCGAGATCGCCCGCGAGGTCGACAAGTCCAACCTGAAACTGCTGATCTTCGACGAGCCGACGGCGGTGCTGACGGAGTCGGAGGCGGAGCGGCTGCTGGAGGCGATGCGCGTCTTCGCGTCCTCGGGCGTGGGCATCCTGTTCATCACGCACCGCCTCGACGAGGTGAAGGCCGTCGCCGATCGGATGACCGTGCTGCGGGACGGCGAGGTCGTGGAGTCCCCCGATCCCGCGACGACGTCGGTCGTGCACATGGCGGAGCTGATGGTCGGCCGGCCCGCGAGCGGGGCCGCGCGGCGCGCCATGGAGGGCGCCGGCGGTGACGTCGTCCTATCCGTGGAGCATCTCCACGTCGCGATGCCGGGAGAACCCGTCGAGGACGTGTCGTTCACCGTCCGCCGTGGAGAGATCCTGGGCATCGGCGGCCTGGCGGGCCAGGGAAAGCTGGGCATCGCGAACGGGATCATGGGCCTCCACACCGCCTCAGGGAGCGTGGTGCTCGAGGGCGAGCCGTTCGCGCTCAACGACGCCCGCGCGGCCTTGGTCCGCGGCGCCGCGTTCGTGTCCGAGGATCGACGCGGCGTGGGGCTCCTGGTGGAGGAGAACATCGAGCTCAACATCGCCCTTTCCGCGCTGGAGGCGCAGGGAATGTTCCTGAAGCCGTTCCCGGTCCCCGCCCTTCGTCCCCTGGACGGACGCGCGATGCGATCCCATGCCGACGCGATGATTCGCCGGCTCGACATTCGCACGACGGGGCCGCGGCAGGAGGTGCGGCGCCTCTCCGGCGGCAATCAACAAAAGGTCTGCATCGCGCGCGCCATGACGCTGAAACCCCGGTTGCTGTTCGTGAACGAACCGACGCGCGGCATCGACGTCGGCGCCAAGGAGCGGGTCCTCGAGATCCTCGCGAGTCTGAATCGCGACGAGGGGGTGACCCTGGTCGTGACGTCCTCGGAGTTGGCGGAGCTGCGCGCGTTCTGCGATCGGATCCTCATCATCTACAAGGGCCGCGTGGCGGCGGCGCTGGCGCCGGACGCCTCGGACGCGGACTTCGGGCTCGCGATGGCCGGCGGGGCGCACGCGTCATGATGCGCCGCGTGCCGTTGAACGACTGCGGCTTCGAGGGGCGGCGTCGGGGGCGAGAAACCCTCTGGTCGCTGTGCGGCGCCTTCGCTTCGCGAAGGCTTGCAGGCTCCCGCCGGGTTCTCGCCCCCGGCGCCGCCGGTACGAGGATCAGCAGACTGGCCCACGCTCCGTCGCCTGAAGGTTCGCCGCCGGTACGGGGATCGGCCGGGAATCGCCGGAGGGAGCCTGCAAGCCCGCGCGGAGCGCGGGCGCCGCACAGCGACCGGAGACGATTCCCGGCCGATCCCCACCCCGAGCGCCCGAATGCGGTCTCTGACCGGGCGCGGAGCCGCGAGCGATGATGGATCGCGTTCGCGCCTTCGTGCGCGAGGCCGGCGTGCCGCGCCTCCTGATCGGCGCGTTCGTGGTGGCGCTCTTCGCCGTCGCGGTGGCGACGAAGATGAATCTTCCGAGTCTGGTCACCGACTCGATCGTCCGCGTGGCCCGAAACGGAATCCTGGTCCTGGCGCTCCTCCCCGCGATCCAGGGCGGCGTCGGTCTCAATTTCGGCCTCCCGATCGGCATCATCTGCGGGCTGGTCGGATGCGTGATCACGCTCAATTTCGGCGTCCACGGCCCCGTGGGACTTCTTCTGGCGTCGGCGCTCGGCGCGGGCCTCGCCATCCCCTCCGGCATCGGATACGGCTGGCTCCTGAATCGGACGCGCGGCCAGGAGATGATGGTCGGCACCTACCTCGGCTTCGCGTTCGTCTCCGGGATGTCGATCTTCTGGCTGGTGGCGCCCTTCACGAACCCGACGCTCGTATGGGCCATCGGCGGCAAGGGACTCCGAACGACGCTGGCGCTGACGGGCATCTTCGACCGCACGCTCGACCGGTTCCTCGCATTCACGGTCGCGGGCGTCACGATTCCCACCGGCGCGCTGCTCGTCTTCTTCGGGCTCTGCTGGCTTACGGCCTGGTTCTTCCGGACGCAGATGGGAATCACCATCGCCGCCGCGCGCAGCAATCCGCGCTTTGCGCGCGCGGCCGGAATCTCCGATCAGCGAACGCGCATCCAGGCGACGGTCTTCTCCACGGTGCTCGGCGCCATCGGCATCGTCGTCTACAGCCAGTCGTTCGGGTTCGTGCAGCTCTACACCGCCCCGCTCCTGATGGCCTTCCCCGCCATCGCCTGCATCCTCATCGGCGGCGCCACCGTGACCCGCGCGACGGTCACGCACGTGATCATCGGGACGTTTCTCTTCCAGTCGATTCTCACGGTGGCGCTTCCGGTGACGAGCCAGGTGATCCAAGGCGACATCTCCGAGACGGCGCGTCTGATCATCCAGAACGGCATGATTCTCTACGCCCTGACGCGCGTCGGCGTTGGAGGGGAACGGTGAGATCGAGCCGCTACGCCGTTCCGCTCCTCTTTCTCGCGCTCTGCCTCTTCGGCATCTGGGCGGCCAAGATCACCCCGGCGTTCCTCCTCGGCGAGATGCTGGTGCGGCTCGGCCGGAATTCGATCCTCGTCCTGTCGCTTCTGATCCCGATCCTCGCGGGGCTGGGGCTCAATTTCGGCATCGTGATCGGCGCCATGGCCGGGCAGGTCGCGGCGATTCTGGCCGTCCACTGGGGGTTCTCGGGAATCGGCGGGTTCGCGTTCGCCATGCTCCTCGCCACCCCAGTGGGGATCGTGTTCGGATGGCTGACCGGATCGCTGTTCAACCGCGCGAAGGGTCGCGAGATGGTGACCGGGCTGATCGCCGGGTTCTTCGCGAACGGGATCTACCAGCTCTTCTTCCTGTTCGCGATCGGAACGATCATTCCGTTCGACAATCCGGGCATGGTGCTGCCGCAGGGGTTCGGCCTGCGGAACACGGTCGACCTGACGCCGATCCAGTACGCCGTGGACGATCTGATTCGCTTCCGCTGGAACATGGAGGGAACGTCGCTCCGCGTGCCGATCGCCTCCTACGTGGTGGTCGGATTCTTCTGCTGGCTGACGCTGTTCTTCTTCCGAACGCGCATGGGGCAGCAGTTCCGCGCCATGGGCCAGGACCCGCACGTGGCCGAGATCGCCGGCATCCCGGTCGAACGAAACCGGCTTCTGGCCACGATTCTATCGACCGTCCTGGCGGCGTGGGGGCAGCTTTTCTTCCTGCAGAACATCGGAACGTTGAACACGTACAACAGCCACGAGCAGGTGGGGATGTTCGCGATCGCGGCGCTCTTGGTGTCGGGCGCGACCGTGTCCAAGGCCACCGTGGGACAGGCGATCCTGGGCACGCTGCTCTTCCATACGCTGTTCGTGGTGTCGCCGCTGGCGGGTAAGGCCCTGGCGGGCGACGCGCAGACCGGCGAGTACTTCCGAGTGTTCGTCGCCTACGCGGTCATCACGATGGCGCTCGTGCTCCACGCCTGGCAGGCGGTGCGGCGGGCGCGCGCCGCGTAGCCTCGAGCAGCTTCCGCAGCCCCCGTCGCCGCCGCGGCGACCACGCCCCCGCGGGCAGACGCCACGCCCAATTCCCGTTCGGCTTGGCCGGCGTGTTCATGCGGTCCTGGGAACCGAGGTTCAGCAGATCCTGCATCGGCACGATCGAGAGGTACGCCGGCGACTCCATGACGGCGCGGATGGCCGCGTTCACGACGCCCCGTCCGCCGACGCCGAGCGCCGCGCAAACCGCCTTCCGCTCCTTCGGCCGCAGCGTGCGGTACCAGCCGCGCATGGTGTCGTTGTCGTGCGTCCCCGTGTAGGCGACGCAGTGCGCGATGTGCCGGCGGGGGTGGTGCGGGCTCTTCGGGTCCAAGAGCCCGAACTGAAGGACGCGCATGCCGGGAAGGCCTGAGTCGCGAAGCAGCGTCTCCACCCCGTGGTCGATGTCCCCGAGATCCTCGGCGATCAGCGGCAGCCCGCCCAGCGACGCGCGCAGCGCGCGGAAGAAGCTCATGCCCGGCCCCGGAATCCACCGTCCCTCGATGGCCGTCTTGGCGCCCGCGGGCACGGCCCACGCCGAGGCGAAGCCGCGAAAGTGATCGAGGCGGAGGAGATCGCACGCCTCCAGCGCCGCCTTCACGCGGGAGATCCACCACGCGAAGCCCTCGGCCTTGCAGCGATCCCAGCGATAGAGTGGGTTCCCCCAGAGCTGCCCCGTGGCGCTGAAGTAGTCCGGCGGCACGCCCGCGACCGACGTCGGCAGACCGTCCTCGCCGAAGTGGAAGAGATCGTGGCGAACCCAGACCTCGGCCGAATCCATGGCGGGGTAGATCGGAAGATCGCCGAGGATGGCGATACCCCGCTCGCGCGCGGCGCGGTGCACCGCGGCCCACTGGCGGGCGAAGACCCACTGGACGAACGCGTGGTACGCGCGGGCCGGCGCCAGCGCGCGCGACGCGGCCTCCAGGGCGCCGGGCTCCCGCTGGGCGAGCGGCGGATCCCAGGCGAGCCAGGAGGCGCCTCCGTGACGCTCGCGAAGCGCGGCGTACAGCGTCCAATCGTCCATCCATGCGGCGCGCGCGGGCTCCTGCGCCCAGGCGGACGCTTCCTCGCGCGCCGCGCGCGCCGCGGCCGTGGCGCCGCGCCGCACGCCGTCCCACGCGTGACGGAGGAGCGTTTCCTTCCACGCCCGTGCGGTCGCGAAATCGACGCGGTCCTCGGGGAATCCGGGGATGACCTCCAGCGACGCGGGCGCAAGCAGCCCGTCGGCGACCAGGCGCTCCGGGGAGATCAGGAGCGGGTTCCCCGCGAAGATCGAGACGGCGCTGTAGGGCGAATTTCCCAGTCCCGTAGGGCCGAGCGGCAGCACCTGCCAGATCGAAATCCCCGCGGACGCCAGCCCGTCGAGGAAACGAATGGCCTCCTCGCCCATGTCGCCGACGCCGTGTCGGCCGGGGAGCGACGTGGGATGCAGGAGAATTCCGGCCCGGCGGGCGTTCGGGGCGTGGGCGCGGCGCGAAGATGGCATCGCGCGCGAGTCTAGCCTTTCACCCGTGTTCTGTGGCAGAGTTTCCGTTCCATGCAATCAATGCCCCCCGCGCTGGCCCGGCTACCGGAGCTGGCGCGCGACCTCTGGTGGTCCTGGAATCCCACGGCTCGCGATCTATTCCGCGGACTCGACCCCATCGCCTGGCAGGCCACGCGGCACAATCCGATTCGAATCCTGAACGAGCTCTCCCCGGAGGATCTCGTCGAGGCCGCCCGGCACCAGGACACGATGATTCGTTATCGCGAGGCGGTGGAGGGGCTGGATCGCGCGGTGGCCGGAACCGGAACGTGGTGGGCCGCGGCGAACCCGGATTTGGCGGCGAAGCGGATCGCGTTCTTCTCCGCGGAATACGGCCTGCACAATTCGTTGCCCATCTACGCCGGCGGTCTCGGGATCCTGGCGGGCGATATCGCCAAGGAGGCGAGTGATCTCGGCGTTCCGCTCGTCGCGATCGGGTTCATGTACTCCCAGGGCTACTTTCACCAGCGCGTGAACGTGGAGGGACGCCAGGAGGAGGTCTACCGGCAGATCGACCGCGAGCGGATCGCGGTGGCGCCCGCGCTCGACCGCGAGGGAAATCCCGTTCGCCTCCAGCTCTCGCTGCCCAATCGAACGCTGCACGTCGCCGGGTGGCACGTGCGCTGCGGCCACACGCAGATCTATCTCCTCGACACGAATCTCGAGGAGAACGCGCCGTGGGACCGCGAGCTGACGGGAAGACTCTACGGCGGGGATCAGACGACACGCCTGCTGCAGGAGATCGTGCTCGGCATCGGCGGCGTGCGGCTCCTGCGCGCCGTGGGCGAGACCCCCGACGCCTACCACGGGAACGAGGGGCACACGGCCCTCATGATGCTGGAGCGCGTTCGCGAGGCGATGGCGGAGGGCATGAACTTCGACGACGCGGTGGCCGCCGTGCGGTCCACCACGATCTTCACGACCCACACGCCCGTCCCCGCGGGGCATGACTCCTTCCCCTTCCCGCTCGTGGAGGAGCACCTGTCGCTTCTGGAGGGCTACGCCGACACGATCATGGACGGCGTGCGCGCGCGGCTGATGGCGTTGGCCGCGCACGACGAATCCTGGGGGCACGGGTTCAACATGACCGTGTTGGCGATCCGGCTGGCGCGGCAGGTGAACGGGGTGAGCGCGCGGCACGGAGAGGTATCGCGCGAAATGTGGAGTCACCTCTGGCCGGACACGCCGCCGGAGGCCGTGCCGATTCAGTCCATCACGAACGGCGTCCACGTGCCGACCTGGATTTCCGGCGACATGGACGGGCTCTTTCGCGAGCATCTCGGCGAGGACTGGCTCGCGCGGCATGACGATCCCGAGCTTTGGCCGGCCCTGGACAACGTCCCGGACGCGGCGCTTTGGGTGACCCGCCTGCGCATGAAGCGGGACCTGTTGCGCTACATCCAGGAGCGCGCCCGCCACCGCTGGGCGGAGGATCATGTCGATCCGGGTCAGGCCATCGCGTTCGGCGCACTCCTCGCGCCGGACGTCTTCACGATCGGATTCGCGCGCCGCTTCGCGACGTACAAGCGCGCCGGTCTCATCTTCCGGGACCCCGAACGGCTGCGCCGCATCCTCTACCACGCGCGTCGCCCGGTTCAGCTCGTCTTCGCCGGGAAGGCGCACCCGGCCGACGAGGCCGGCAAGTCCATGCTGCAGTCCGTTTACCGGGCCGCCCGCGACCCGATGTTCGCGGGGCGGATCGCGATCCTCGAGGACTACGACATGCACGCGGCGCATTGGCTGGTGCAGGGGGTCGATCTCTGGCTGAACAATCCGCGCGCGCCGCTGGAGGCCTGCGGCACGAGTGGCATGAAGGCCGGGATCAACGGCGTGCCCAGTCTCAGCATTTCCGACGGCTGGTGGGCGGAGGGCCACGCGGAGGGGAACGGTTGGATCTTCGGGGCGGCCGATCCGATGGGATCCGACCACGCCGCGCAGGACGAACGGGACGCCGAGGAACTCTACGCGCTTCTCGAGAACACGATCGTGCCGCTCTACTACGCTCGGGACCCCAGCGGGATCCCGACGAGCTGGCTGCGGGTGGTGCGACGGTCGATCCAGACCGTGACCCCCGCCTTCTCCGCCCGACGCATGATGAAGGAGTACGTCTCCAAGCTCTACCGCGAGGCATTGGGCGCGTCCGCGCCGGCCCCCCCACCCGCCCGTTTTTGAGGTAGAGTCGGGGTCCGATGCACTTCTCCATCGAGGCCTCCGATTTTCTCACCATCGGCCTCCTCGTTCTCCTCGAGGCCATTCTCAGCGCCGACAACGCGCTCGTTCTCGCCATTCTCGTCCTGCCGCTGCCGCGGGCGGAACAGACGCGTGCGCTGCGCTACGGGATCCTGGGCGCGTTCGTGTTTCGCATCATCGCGACCCTGTTCGCGGCGCACCTGATGGGCTGGGCGTGGGTCAAGCTGGTCGGGGGCGCCTATCTCCTCTACCTCCCGGTGAAGCACTTCGCCTCGCACCCCGACGAGCCACGCGGCAAGGCGTCCATCGTCAAGCCGCTCCTGGGGCTCAGCCTCTTCTGGAGCACCGTCGTTCGCGTCGAATTGACGGACGTGGTCTTCGCCATCGATTCGATCCTCGTGGCCGTCGCGATGTCGCCGAAGCTCTGGGTGGTGATCTCCGGGGGAATTCTTGGGATCATCGCGATGCGCCTCCTGATCGGCACGCTCCTGGGCTTCGTGCGCCGCTACCCGAAGATCGTGGACGGGGCGTACGTGATCGTGGCGTGGGTGGGAATCAAGCTCATGATCGAATTCGCGCACTCCATGCACTGGATCGCGTGGGAGCTGCCCCGGTGGCTCTCCATCGGGGTCATGCTCGTCCTGTTTGCGGGGAGCGCGTTCTATGCGATGCGCAAGAGAGCGCCCTCCGACGACGCGGGCGGCGAAGACGATCCGTCCAGGGTGTTGCACCCGTGAGGCGGGGCGCGCGATGGGCCGTCGTGGCCGTGCTGGCGGCGCTCGGCGCCGTGGCCTCGAATGCCGTGGCCGGTCTCCCGCCCTACGCCGACGAGGATCGCCCTTTGGCCACGACGCCCTCCACCGACGACGGCTCCTTCGGCGCCTGGCACAACCCGGCCCAGTGGGGCGTGCCGGAGCGGGCGGGCGTCGACTTCGCGTGGCGGGATCTCCCGGGCGATGACGGCGATCGGGGCGGCAGGCCCTGGGCGTTCGCCGTGGGCCGGGGGCTGGGCCTGGCCCTGCGGCACGTGACATCGCCGGCGCGCGACGGCGTCACCGACTGGCAGATCGGAATCGGATCGGGTTCGGGAACGCACTTCCACGGCATGGCCTGGGGCTTTTCGGGCGCGGGGAAGGGCGGCTGGGAGCGGGAGAACTATCTTTCCATGGGCGAGATCCACCGCCCGACCCGCCACCTCTCCATCGGTCTCTCCGGCCGATGGGCCCCCGGCAACCACGAGCGGAGCGGCCTCATGGACGTCGGCGTCCGGCCGCTGGGGGATCCGCGACTCCTCCTCTTCGGCGACTACGCCCTGGCGCGGGGACAGAGCCTGGATGAGGGAACGGTCGGCGGCGGCCTCGCCGTCCGGCCTGTCACGGGCCTGGAGGGAGCGCTGCGGTGGGATGAAGCGGGCCGATTCCGATTCAGCATCGGCCTCACGCTCCAGCGGCTGGGCGTTCGCGTCAGCCCCTCGTTCGATCGGTCCGGCGGGCGGGAAGGCACGTGGTATGCCGTCCGGGCCAACCCTCCGGTCCGGGGGTTCGACCTGGAGCGGCGCGTGCAGCGCCATCCCCGCTACATGGCCCTGGATCTGCACGGCCGCGCCGTCTACCAGTCCTACCGATGGTTCGACGACGACGCGCTCCCGCTTCGCGACCTGACCGAGCGCATCCGCTTCGCGAAGGAGGATCCGACCGTGGGCGGCATCGCGATCCGCCTCTCGGGATATCAGGGAAACCTCTCGATGATCTGGGAGCTTCGGGAATCGATTCTGGCGCTCAAGGCTTCGGGGAAGAAGGTCCTCATCGCCTGCGACAACCTGGACCAACGGACCTTCTATCTGGCCTCCGCCGCCGATCACCTCGTGATGGACCCCATCGGCGGGCTTCTGGTCCCCGGGGTCCAGATGTCGCGTACGTACATGAAGGACGTGCTCGGCAAGATGGGGATCGGCTTCGACGAGTGGCGCTTCTACAAGTACAAGTCCGCGCTGGAGACCTTCTCGCGCACGTCGTTCTCGGACGCCGATCGCGAGCAGTTCCTGGCGCTGACGCGCGCGACGTACGACGAGCTGGCCGACGGCATCGCGGCCAGCGGCCGGACCACGCGCGCGGCGTTCGACGCGATCGTGAACGACGAACCCTACCTCTCGGCGCGTCGACTTCGCGAACTGGGATGGGTCGACGCGCTGGGGCGGTGGGAGGACCTCGAGGAGCAGATCAGGGCGTGGGGCGGCCGCGGGGCGCCGGAGTCCTACGCGTCGCTGCGTGGCCGGCGCGATCAGCCCGACGAGACGTGGGGCCCCATCCCGACCATCGCGCTCGTCTATCTGATCGGCGAGTGCGCCATGGACAGCGGCATCCGCGCGCGGTCCACGGCGCGCGCGATGCGGAGCCTGCGCGAGCGCGGCGGGATCGACGCGGTGGTGCTGCGCGTCGATTCACCGGGCGGCGATCCCGTCGCGTCGGACGTCATCGCCGAGGAGACGCGACGGCTTCGCCGCGACGGCACGCCGACGCTGGTGAGCCAGGGGCGCGTCGCCGGGAGCGGCGGATACTGGATCAGCATGGACGCCGAGGAGATCGCCACGGGCCCGTTCACGCTGACCGGATCCATCGGCATCATCGGCGGATGGGCCTGGAACGACGGATTCGGCGCGAAGACCGGCCTGACGTCCGATCGGGTGCAGGTGGGAAAGAGTGCGGACTTGCTGGGAGGGATCCGCATTCCGTTCCTGGGCGCCCAGCTCCCCGAACGAAACCTGGACGAGGGGGAGCGGCGTTTGATCCATGATGTGTTCGAGGAGCTGTACACGGAATTCACGACCCGCGTGGCGACCGCCCGCGGGCTGGACGTCGCCAACGTGCGTGCGATGGGCGAGGGACGCATCTACGGCGGCCAAGCGGCCGTCTCCAACGGACTGGTGGATCGCGTCGGGACGCTGGAACAGACGATCGACGCGGCGCGGCGGCGCGCGGGCATTCCGCCGGATCGAAGGGTTCGCGTCGTGGAGGTGCCGGCGAGGAGGCTCTTCGCGATCCCGTCGCTCCTGCAGGGAATCGGACTCCGCTTCGGACGGGGTCCCTCGGGTGTGAGCGAATCGATGCCACGACTCTACGAGGCGGGCATGCTGCAGCAGATCCTCGACCGCCCCGGACGGCCGTTGCTGACCATGCCGGGTTCGGCGCTTCCTCCCGAGGAGGAGGCCGTCCGGTAGGGCCCGGCCCGATCCGGACGGTTCACGCTCCATGACGAATCCGACAATCGGCGCCGTCTATCTCGCCGTGGCGGGCCTGGTGTTCCTCCTTGGCTTCGTCATCCTGAAGGAGGCGCCGCGGGAACGCCCCAACCGCGCGACGGCCCTGATGCTCTTCTTCGCGGGCCTGGGGTCGGGACTTGGGGCGATCGGCTTCGTGCTCGAGAACCCCGCGGCGGCGACGGGGGGCATGAACGACCTCATCGCGTCGTTCAACTTCCTCTGGGAGCTCTTCTTCCCGTCGCTGCTCTACTTCGCGTGCGTCTTCCCGACGCGGAACACGGTCTATCGCCGGATTCCCTTCGCGGGCGCCCTGATCTTCACGCCCCACATCTTCCACCTGCTGTTCCTGGTGCTGCTCTCCCAGGGAGTCATGGTGGGTGAGCTCGTCGCCTCCATCGCGCAGGCGCCGCTCGGGCGCGCCCTCGTCTCGGCGTTCCGGCTTCCGGTCGAGCTGGCGATCCGCTTCCACCAGATCCTCTTTTCGCTGGTGAATCTTTTCTACATCGCGGTCGCGCTGACGATCCTGTTCGTCTCCTACCGGCGGGCGGTGGAACACCGCCTCCGGAACCAGATGCGCGCCATCTTCATCGGGCTGGCCTCGTGCACCGGGCTCTACGCCCTGGCGGTCCCCCTTCCGACGCTGTTCAACCGCCCCGTGGAGCCCATCCTTCGCACGACGCTGATCGTCGGCGCGCTGATCCTGGGTTCGGGCGCCATCGCCTACTCCATGGTCCGCTATCGTTTCCTGGACGCCAACCTCATCGCCCGGAAATCGATTCTGTACGCGGTGACCTCCGCGTTCCTCCTCGCGGTCTACCTGACGATCGTGCGGCAATTGGACGCCTTCCTCGAGACGCTCCCGGGCTACGACACGTCGATCTTCAAGACCGCCATGCTCCTCCTGGCGCTGGTTCTCTTCCAGCCGGCCTTCTCCTGGCTGGAGGAGGTCCTCGATCGGTTCTTCCTGCGCGATCGAACCGACTACCGCGCCGTGCTCCGCCGCGTATCGAGCGAGATTCTGACGGTGCTGGATCTGGAGAAGTTGACGGAGAACGTCATCACCACCCTCCTGGAAGCGACGCCGGCGCGAACGACGGTGCTTCTGATCGCGCCCGAGGGAAAGCCGCCGGTGGTCCGCGGCTTCGGCGGCGAGGGCTCGGTGGAGGACGTCGCCGCGATCCCGCGTCATGCGCTCGCCCGCTATCTGGAGGACGTCGAGATCCTACGGGACGGCGACGTCGTCGCGCTGGCCGAGCGGCGCGGCGTGGCCGAAGAGGTCGCGCCGCTCTTGGCCATGCGTCCCTACGTGCTGCTTCCCCTCCGGCACGCGGGCGAGTTCCTCGGCCTGATCGCCTTGGGGCGAAAGATCACGGAGATGCGCTACAAGGCGGAGGAGGTGAACCTGCTCCAGACGTTGGCGAACCAAGTGAGCGTGGCCGCGCGCAACGCGCTTCTCTACCGCGAAAGCCTCGACAAGGTTCTGATCGAGGAGGAACTCGCCGTCGCCCGGCGCATTCAGCGGCAGTTCCTGCCGGAGACGCTTCCGCGCATCCTGCGCTTCGACCTCGCGGCCTTGAACGTCCAATCACGGCAAGTGGGGGGCGACTACTACGACTTGGTGCCGCTCGGCGACGGGCGCTACCTGGTGGTGATCGTGGACGTCGCGGGGAAGGGCGTCCCCGCCGCGCTTCTCGCCTCGATGGTCCAGGCGTCGATCCGAACCCAGGCGGACGACGGAAAACCCGTGCGTGAAGTCATGTCGCGGCTGAATCGCCTGGTCTTCGAGGCGACGCCCGAGGACCGCTTCGCGACGTGCTTCCTGGCACGACTCGACGGGGCCGGGCTGACCGTGTCGTTCAGCAACGCCGGGCACAACTTCCCGATCGTGTTGCCCGCCGCGGGGGGATGCCGATACCTGGAAGAGGGCGGCATCCCGCTCGGCATCACCAGCGACGCCGCCTACCCCCAGTCGGAGACGTCGCTGGCGCCGGGGGACGCCATTCTTCTCTACACGGACGGCATTACCGATGCGCGGAACCGGGGTGGCGAGGATTACGGCGAGGATCGACTGCTCCTCCTCATGGAGCGGCTCTCACGCGAGATGACCGCCGATGAAATCGTGCGAACCGTCGCCGACGAGGTCTCCCGATTCACGGCCGGGGCCGATCAGGCCGACGATATTACCCTGGTGGCCCTCAAGGCACGGGAGGTGATACAGTAACCCCATGGGCGGCGCCTCGACTACTCCCCCGCCGAACGGGACCGACTCCATCCGCCTCATCATCGGATCCCGCCTCGAGCTCCTCTCCATGGTCCATGCCGTGGTGGGACAAATCTGCCAACAATACGAGTTGGATGAGAGCACGGAGACGGCGCTTCTGGTCGCCGTGATCGAAGCGGGCACCAACGCCATCCAGCACGGAAACTGCTTCGCGGCAGACAAGATCGTCGCCTTCGAATTCCGCGTCGATGCGCGGGGAATCGAGGTGGAGATCGACGACTACGGGCGGGGCTTCGATCCGAACATGGTCGGGAATCCGACGGACGCGTCGGCGCTGCTGAACCCGCACGGCCGCGGCTTGCACCTCATGCGCGAACTGATGGATGAGGTGAACTTCGACGTCCGCGAGGACAACGGGACGCGGGTCCGCTTGAAGAAGTCCTTCGTCAGCGCGGCGCGCTGACCATTTCCTGCCGCGGCCGCATGTGCTCCAGCGTCCGCTTCACCGCCGGAAAGATCTCCTCGAACGCCGCGACCACGCGGGGATCGAAGTGCGTGCCCGCGTTGCGACGCAGTTCGTCCAGCGCCGCCTGCTCGGAGAGCGCGCGGCGGTACGGGCGATCGGATGTCATGGCGTCGAACGCATCGGCCACGGCCATGATGCGCGCCTCGACCGGAATCGCGTTTCCCTTCAACCCATCCGGGTAGCCGGTGCCGTCGTAGTGCTCATGGTGGGAACGTACGCCCGGTAGCAGCGGCCAGAGCAGCTCGATCGGACGCAGGATGCTCTCCCCGATGAGCGGGTGGAGGTCCATCTTCTCCTTCTCCCGGCGATCGAGTCGCTCTCCCTTGTGCAGGATTCCCTCGTCGACCGCGATCTTTCCGATGTCGTGCAGGAGACACGCTCGATGGATGACGTCCAGCTGCGAGGACGGCAGGCCAAGCCGCTTTCCCATCGCCTCGCTGTAGGCCGCCACGCGCACCGAGTGCCCCTCCGTGTACGGATCCTTCGCTTCGATCGCCATCGTCAGCGAGACGATCACGCTCATGAACAGATCCTCGAGCTTGGTCCGCTGGGCGTCCTCGAGGATCGCGACCCCCGCCATCGTGGCCAGCGACTGAAGCCCCGCCGCGTGCTCCGCGCCGAAGCGGAACGGAACCGCGTGGTTCAGCAGGAGCGCGCCCAGCGGCTCCCCGTGGGCGCGAATCGGGGCCAGCGCGCCGCCCTGCATGCCGGCGGCGAACAGGAATTCCCGTGCCCAGGGGCTCTGCTGCCGGGTATGGAAGAGGACGACTTCGTCACGAAGCAGGAGGTCTTCCAGGAGGGCGCACGGCCGTCCCGAGAGGGTGAATCCGCTGCATTCGTGCAGGACGCCCGTCGCGTGGCGGAACGCAATCTCACCGGGACGCAATCGCGTGAGAATGGCGACGCCCTTGGGTCGCAGGAGGCGGTCGACGCCGCACGCGACCTGTTCCAGGGATGACGTGCCCTCGTGGAAGGGCTCGAGGGAGCGTGCCACCTCGTTCAGGCCGCGAATGATCTCCAACGCGCTCGGTAGGTTGCGCGTGCCGGGGGCGGCGACGGTTGTCGGCTTCGTTCGCTTCGTCTGGGTCGCCATGGTCTCGCCTGCCCGGCCGCAACGCCAACCGGGCCAGAGGGTTATGTCTATCGTCCATGATGGGGCGAGGGGGCCCCTCCCGGATCCCCCAACAGGGGAAAGGATCGGCGAAACCGCGGGGATGTTTAGCCTAGGGCGGGAAGGTAGCGCGAAAGAAACGAGACGAAATAGCGGAAGAGGTTCGTGACGAGGGCGAATCCGAATACGAGCAGGATGACGCCGCTCACGATCTCGATGACGCGAAGCGACCCGCGCAGCCGGCGCGAGGCGGCAAGGAACGTATTCATGCCGAGCGACGCCAGGAAGAACGGCACGCCGAGGCCGAGCGAGTAGATGCTGAGGAGCAGCACCCCCGTCCCCGCCTTTTCCGCCGTGCTGGCGTAGAGCAGGATCGACGCCAGGATCGGCCCGATGCAGGGCGTCCACCCCGCGGCGAACGTGATGCCGACGAGAACCGATCCGAGCACGCCCAGCGGTTTCGAGGTCATCCGGAACTTCGCCTCGCGCGAGAGCGCGGCCACCGGCAGGAGTCCCGTCAGGTAGAGGCCGAAGAGCATGATCATCACGCCGCCGACCTGCCGGAGCAGGTCCTGGTAGTCGCGCAGGAAGCGGCCCGCCGCGGTGGCCGTCGCGCCGAGGGAGATGAAGACGATGGAGAAGCCGACGATGAAGGCGAGCGAATGAATCATCGTCAGGCGGCGGATCCGCCCGGTCTTGTCCTCCGTCGTCAGCTCATCGAAGGAGACCCCGGTGATGAACGTGACGTACGAAGGCACGAGCGGCAGCACGCACGGCGAGAGGAACGAGACGATGCCGGCCAGGAACGCGGCCAGGAGCGAGACTTCGGGGATCTGTGTTTCGAACATGGGCGAGCGAATCCGACCGCTAGGAGGTGGTGGCCAGGTACGGCGCGATCGCCGCTTCGATGACGTCGGGGGAGGTGAATCCCACGAACCGCTTCACGATCGTCCCCTCCCGATCGAGGATCAGCATCGTCGGAACGAACGTCACCTCGTACGACCGGGCGAGTTCATCGGTCGCCAGCAGCATGGTGAAGTTTACGTTGTGCTCGTCCGCGAACGGCGCCACGTCCCGAGCGCCACCCGCGTCCAGCGAAAGGCCGACGACGCGCAGGCCCTGGCTCCGGTACTTGCTTTGGAGCCGGACGAGATGCGGCATCTCTTCGCGACACGGCGGGCACCACGTCGCCCAAAAGTCGAGGATGACCACCTCGCCGGCGAACTCGGCGCTCGACACCGCCTTCCCTTCGAGATCGGGGAGGGTAAAGGCGGGCGCGCGGGAGCCGATCGCGGACCCCGTGTCGGCATCGCCGCTTTCGACCGCGGCGCTTCCCTTGGACTGGCCGTTGGCGCCGCCGCATCCCGCGATGGCGAGGAGGACCGCGGCGAGGGCAGCGGTGAGCCAGGTGCGGTGCGGGGGCGATGGGTGAGGGGTCCTCGCGCCTGTTGCGTGACCACGAATCATCGAATCGGCGCTCCTTTGGTTCCGGACGAGTAACAGCCTTTCAACTCTACCGACGGGACGGCGGAGCCGTCAAGGAACGATACGAGCCCGGCCCCCGCGTGGGACCGGGCTCGTCGTGACGGCGTTGGAGTGCCGACTCCCGTTCGGGCTACAGAATCGGGTAGTACTCGTTGTGCTCGAAGTCGGACACCCAGGTGCGGTACCGGTCCCACTCGATCCGCTTGTTCTGAATGAACTTGTCGAAGACGTGGTCGCCCAGCGTCTCCCGGACGAACTTCGATTTCTCGAACGCGTCGACGGCTTCCTGAAGGCTCCCGGGAAGACTATCGATCCCGTGCTTCTTCCGCTCGTCGGCGTGCATTTCATAGATGTCCTCCTCGACCGGTGGGCGAAGGGTATAGCCCTCTTCCATGCCCTTGAGTCCGGCCGCGAGCATCGCGGAAAACGCGAGGTAGGGATTGCAGGCGGGATCCGGACACCGGAGTTCGATCCGCGTGGCCTTCTCCTTGCCGGGCTTGTACATAGGTACCCGCACCAGGGCCGAGCGGTTCCGCTGCGCCCAGGCGATGTAGACGGGCGCCTCGAAGCCGGGCACCAGGCGCTTGTAGGAGTTCACCCACTGGTTCGTGACCGCGGCGATTTCGCGCATGTGCTTCAGCAATCCCGCCAGGTACGACCGCGCCGCCTTCGACAGATGCTGCTTGTCCTTGGCGTCGAAGAAGACGTTCTTCCCGGCCTTGAAGATCGACTGATGGACGTGCATGCCGCTTCCGTTCTGGCCGAAGACCGGCTTCGGCATGAACGTGGCGTAGTAGCCCCCGAGGCGCGCGATCTCCTTGACGACGTAGCGGTAGGTGATCGTCTGATCCGCCATCTTCAGGGCTTCCGCGTAGCGCAGATCGATTTCATGCTGGCTGTGCGCCACTTCGTGATGCGCCGCCTCGACTTGAATCTCCATCGCTTGAAGCGCCTCGACCGTCCGGCCGCGCAGCTCCGTGCCCAGCTCATCCGGGATCTGATCGAAATACCCCGCCGCGTCGAGAAGCGAGCGATCCTTGTTGCTCTTGAAGTAGAAGTACTCGAGCTCGGGGCCCAGGTAGGCGGTCATGCCCTTCTTTTCCAGTTTCTTCGCGAGCCGCTTCATCACGCCGCGCGGGTCCCCGGCGAACGGCGTGCCGTCCGGGTTGAGGATGTCGCAGATGAGCCGGCCGACCGGCTCGTCGTTCACCTTCCAAGGCAGGAGTTGGAAGGTCGAGACGTCCGGCATGGCGATCAGATCGCTCTCGAAGATGCGGGCGAAGCCGTGCACGGACGAGCCGTCGATGCCCGCGCCCTCGGCGAGGGCGGTGCTCAGCTCGTGCCGCGTGATCGACACGGCTTTCAACTGGCCGAGAATGTCCACGAACCAAAGCTGAATCAGCTCGACGTCCCGCTCTTCGCAGAACTTCACGACGTCCTTGGCCGTCTTGAGGCTCTCCATCGTGCTATGCGTCCTTTCCGTGTGGGTCCTTCGGGGATGCCGCCCCGCCGGCCGGCGTGCGCCGGAACACCATGCACATGTCGTGATCGGTACGAAATCCCAGCATCTCGTAGAAGCGATGCTGGTCCTTGGTGAGGAGCAGAAACATGCCGACGGTGGCGAGATCCGGGTGCTCGAGCACGCGGCGCATCATCGCCCGCCCGATCCCCCGCCTCCGGTGCGTGTCCGCGACGATGACGTCCCACACCGTCGCGCGGTAGGTGAGGTCCGAGATGACGCGGGTGAATCCGACCATGCGTGCGCCGTCCCACGCCGTGATGACCGGATGGGAGTGGTCGAGCGCGCGGCGGACCTGGTCCAGCGTCCGCTCCGCTCCCCACCAGGTGATTCGGTAGAGAGCCAGCAGCTGCGCGAGATCGACGCGCGCGCGGTCGTCGGAGTAGGCGATGGGCTCGGGCACGTCGTCCGCGGGCAGCATGCGTCACGGTACCGCCGGTTTTCGCCCGGCGTCAACGAATCCCATGACAGCGGCAACGCCATGCGGCGAAGCGTGTTGCGGCTCTCTTGGCCGCGGAAAAGAGGATTTGGCGACGACTGATCTATCTGTCAGATATATACTCCCGCCATGCGCCCTGGACGCACGACCCCCTTTGCGTTGCTCGGCATGCTGCGCCTGGGACCGCAGTCCGGCTACGCGCTGCGCCGGGAACTGTCCGCGGCGGCCGGACTCTTCTGGAGCGAGAGCTACGGACAGATCTATCCCGGGCTGCGCGAGTTGACGCGACGCGGCTGGGCGAAGCGGCGCGTGGAACGAGGCGCGGGAGGCGGTCCCCGCGGCCGTGTGCGCCACCGCTACGAGATGACGCCCAAGGGAGCGCGCGCGCTCCAGGCGTGGCTCGCCCTCCCGCCGCGACGATCCGCGCCACGCGACGAATTGCTGCTCAAGCTCTACCTGGGAGACCGGGACACCGTGGACGCGCCGTCCGGCTGGGTGCGCCGTCTCCTACTCGAAGAAACGGATCGCCTGCGACAGGTACGACGGATGATGGAGATCCTGCCGCGCGGCACGCACGCTCATCGAAGCCTCCGACACTGGCTGATGGCGCTCGAGTTCGTGGAACGCCAGTCGGAGGCGTCCGTCGCCTGGTGCCAGCGCACCCTCTCCACGCTCGAGCTCATGCAGGAGGCGAACGCCCGCCGGCGGACCGCCCTGCAACGCCGTTCCCCCATGGAGTGACGCCATGAAGCACTATCGAACCACGCTCACCTTCGACGTTCCCGCGCGGATGGATTTCGTCAACATCACCCCCGAGGTCGAGAAGGCGCTCCGCGCGAGCGGCATCCGTGAGGGGCTTTGTCTCGTGAACGCGATGCACATCACGGCCAGCGTCTTCATCAACGACGACGAGCCCGGACTGCACGCGGACTACAAGCGCTGGCTGGAGCAACTCGCGCCGTTCGATCCCAGCCCCAAGCGGTACCACCACAACCGAACCGGCGAGGACAACGCCGACGCGCATCACAAGCGGCAGATCATGGGGCGCGAGGTGGTCGTCGCCGTCACCGAGGGGCAGCTCGATTTCGGGCCGTGGGAGCAGATCTTCTACGGGGAGTTCGACGGCCATCGATCGAAGCGCGTGCTGATCAAGATCATCGGCGCCTGATCGCGCGGCCGGCGCATGGTACGATCCGCGTCATGAGCCCACGCGCGAGAAAACGGCCCGCGCCCGCCTGGAACGCGTGGCGCCGGCACCTGCGCCGCCTGCATGCGGCCGCGCTCGACGCGGCGGACCCTCGACGCGCGGTCGCCCGCGCGCTGCGCGCGGACGGCCGGACGCTTCGGGTGGGGCGGACCCGCCTCTCGCTTGCCCCGACCGGACGGCTCTGGCTCATCGCCATCGGCAAGGCCTCCGTCGGCATGACGCGGGGCGCGCTCGATCGTCTCGGCGACCGCGTGGCCGGCGGCGTCGTCGTCCATCCGCTGGGCGCCTCCGTCGGACGCGGCTGGCCACGTGGGATCCGTTTCGTTCCGGGCGGACACCCGATTCCCACGCGCGAGAGCCTCCGGGCCGGGCGCGCGGTCGCCGGAGCGGCGGGTCGCGCCAGAGCCGGCGACATCGTGCTGGTCCTCCTCTCCGGGGGCGGCTCCGCGATGGCGGAATTCCCGCGCGAGGGCCTCGGGCTCGCCGACCTGCAGCGCGTCACGCGCGACCTGCAGCGCGCCGGCGCCGACATCGCCGCCCTCAACACCGTTCGAAGAGCGCTCTCGCAGCTCAAAGGGGGCGGACTCGCCCGGCGCGCGGGAGCGGCGTCGGTCCTCACCCTCGCGCTGTCCGACGTCGTGGGCGATTCGCCCGAGGCGATCGCTTCGGGACCGACCGTGCCGTCGCCGACCGGCGACCGTCATGCGCTCGCCGTCCTGCGCCGCTTCGGTCTCGCGACGCGTCATCCCCGCCTGCTCCGATCCCTCCGCGACGCGAAACGAGCGGGCGCGGGCGGCGCGGGAACGCGGGGACGCCGCGCGTACGTCATCGTCGGCTCGAACGGGCAGAGCATGAAGGCCGCCGTGGAGACCGCGCGCGCGCTTGGATTCACCGCCCGCCGGTCCTCCGCCCCCCTCGTCGGCGAGGCAGTCCTGGCGGGCGCGCGCGTGGCCCGCGCCGCCGAGCGTGTGCGGCGCCGCGCGGGGCGCGCCGCGCGGCCAACCTGCCTCGTCTACGGGGGAGAGACGACCGTCACCGTGCGGGGGAACGGGCGCGGGGGACGCAATCTCGAGATCCTATTGGGCGCGGCCCGCGTGCTCGACGGCGTCCCCCGGGTGGGCGTCGTGTCGTTCGCCACGGACGGCTGGGACGGAAGCTCCCGCGCGGCGGGAGCGTTCGCGACGGGAAGGACCTGGCGCGCGGCCGCGCGTCGCGGCTATCCGCCCGAGCGGGCGCTCGCGCGGAACGACACGGCGCCGCTCTTTCGCGCGCTCGACGATCTGCTCGTGACAGGACGCTCGGGAACGAACGTCAACGACATCACGATCGCGGTGGTCTACCCGCCGGCTCCACGGCGTCGAGGAGCCCGCCGATCCCCTCGGCGAAGCCCGCGGGACCGATCGCGTTCGTGAAGTGGGCGGCGGGAAGGCCGGATCGAAGAACGGGGTCATGGCTTCCATCGGGCCGCGCGACCACGATCGCACGGTCCGCTTCCGCCAATAGCTCGAGGTCGTTCGGACCGTCGCCCGCCGCCGCGAGCAGCACGGAACCCCACCGCGCTTCGTAGCCGCGCCGGAGATCCCGCGCGGCCCGCGCTTTGCTGCTGGGTCCCAACAGGTGGTGCAGCCGCCCGCCCCGCGTCACGCGCAGGCCCATGGCCTCCGCGGCGCGTTCCAGCGCCGCTTCCTCGTCGGGATCGAGGGGGCGCTCCGGGCGGAATGGCTCGTCGTACTCCCGCCGACATGCCTGCTCGAGGACCGCCCCCTCCAGCCCGGTCCACGCGGCGACCGTTTCCATGGAGACGTCGCCGAATCCCTCCAGCCGGACGCCCACGGCGCCGCCCAGTCGCGGCAGCGCCTCGCGAAGCGACGCGTAGGACGTACCGTAGATCCACTGCGCATACGGTCCGGCCGTCTCCGCGTCGTCGGGCGGCGGCGGATCGCACCCGATCGGCCAGAGAAGCGCGCCCCCATTCTCCACGATGAACGGATCGAAGACCCCGAGCCGGGCGCGCCAGGCCTCCATCTCCGACCGCGTCTTGCTGCTCGCGAGAACGAGCGGAATGCCCGCGGCGCGCATCCTGGCGATCGTGGGAAGCGCCTCGCCGGGATCGTACGCGTCGTGCGTCAAAAGCGTGCCGTCGAGGTCGGACACGACGATCAGGTTGCCGCCGGCGCGCGCGACGGTCATCCGTCGTTGTCCGCGTCGATCGCTTCCCGGTAGCGCTCCAGGAAATCGGGAATCGCGGCCGTGATCCGGTTCCAGTTCGGCAATCCGATCACGCCGAGAGGATTCTCGCGGAATTCGCTGCACGCCAGTCCCAGGGCCTGCGTGAACACCTCCACCGCCCGCGTCTCGGCGTGACGGTCGAATTGGAGCCCGTTCACGGCCGCATCGTCGTAGTACGCGCGCACCGTGTCCTGCGCCGTCCGGACGTACGCGACGCTGAGCGTCGTGTAGAAGCCCTCGCCGAAGACCAGGCCCTCCATGGCCAGCGTCCGGAGCAGCGACTTCGCGATGTCCCGCGCCATGCGGTGAAGTCCGGCCGATGCGTCCCCCTCGGACAGCGCCTGATGCTTGTGATCGTAGGTGTTCGCGACGTCCACCTGGCAGACCCGGCGGAGCGAGGAGTTCCGGTAGACCTCCGCCAACATGCCGACCTCCAGACCCCAGTCTCCCGGAATGCGCACCGAACGAGCCAGATCCGCCTGCATGGCGAATTCCCCGGAGAGGGGGTAGCGGAAGCTGTCGAGGTACTCGAGAAACGGCAACGGTCCCGACAGCGACATGAGCGCGCGGACGAGCGGCGTGACGAAGAGACGCGTGACACGCCCGTGCAACCGATCCGTGACGCGGCTGTAGTACCCCTTCGCGTACTCGTAGCCGAGATTCGGATCGACCAGCGGATAGCAGAGGCGCGCCAGGATCCAGCGGTCGTACGTCAGGATGTCGGCGTCGTGGAGCGCGATCACCGACGATCGGCCGCGCGCGAGCACGTAACCGATCGAAAGCCATGTGGCCCGGCCCTTTCCCGGACCGCCGATATCGAGTCCGCTGCGCGAAAGCTCGCGGATGAAGCCCTGCAGCTTGGAACCCTCGATCCAGATGAGGCGAACCCGGTGCCCCAGCGGCGAGAAGAAGCGTTTCGCCTCCTCGAACTGCCGGCGGTCGGCCCGGCCGATCGCCACGACGATTTCCTCGAGGTAACCCGCCTTCGTCAGACTTTGAACGATCGGTCCGATGGCCGGACCATCCAGTTCCGAAATCAGGCATGGAATCACCAACCCCACGCGATTGGCGGCGCGGAACGCCTGAAGCCGCGCCTCGATGGCCTCCAGCGGCTCGTTCCCCAGCCGGTGGAGGGTCGTGATCACCCCGTTCTGAAAGAAGTCGCTCATGCCATTCTCCAGACTAGAGGTGCGAAATCGTATCGCGGTCCTCTTCTCGGGTCCCCTCCGTCATCCGTTCGAGCGCCTGGCGCGCCAGGTCACGTCCCGCGAGCCCGAAGGCGAGCGCGGCCGCGAGCACGCCGCCGCCCAAGAGGATGGACAGCACGACCAGCGCGATCTCCCGACCGAAACCGAGGTGCTCGAGCGCGAGGGCCGCGAAGAACACGCCGACGATCAGATGGACGCCCCCCGCCAGCCAGCGCGCGCCACGCACCTGGGCGTTGACCGCCCAGAGGAGAACGCTCCGCGCCGCGAACGTCCCGACGGCGTAGCCCAGGACCACGAGCAGCAGCCCCGCCGCCAGCCGCGGCAGGTAGTGGACCATGGCCGCGATGACCGAGTCCGTCGCCTCGGTGTTCAGAATCGACAGCGCGCCGATCAACGTCCCGACGACCAATACCCAGCGCACCATCTGCGCCACGAGATCCGACGGCGGCATGCCCATGCCGGCGCGACGCAGCCCCTCGGAAACGCGGGGACCGCGGCCCAGCCGGTCGAAGTGGACCGATCGGAGAAACGTGCGGATGAGGCCCGCCACGACCCATGCCACGACCAGCCCGACGAACAATACGATCACGACCGCCAACAAGACGGGCAGCAGCCCGGCCGAACGTTCCATGAATCGCTCGAGCGGCTCCCACAGCGACGCGCCAAGTGTCCCGTTCATGCGGTACGTCCTCCTTTCTTCCAAAGCGCGACCAGATCGGGCTTCAGCGCCT
>QJVW01000042.1 GCA_003235575.1 Candidatus Eiseniibacteriota bacterium
AAAGCGACGGATCGTTCCTGTTCCTCTCCCCGACCATCGCGGTCATCACGAACATCGATCTCGAGCACCTCGACTACTACCAGTCCTTCGAACGGATCCGCGCCGCGTTCGAGACGTTCGTGAATCGCGTGCCGTTCTACGGGACGGTGATCCTTCCGGCCGACGAGCCCAACGCGGCGGCTCTTCGTCCCAAGGCGAATCGCCGCACCGTCACTTACGCCCTCGATGCGGAGGCCGACATCGAGGGCCGCGACCTGGCGGTGGGTCCCACGGGCGTGCGGTTCGCGCTGCGCGTGCGGGGACGCGACGAAGGAACGATCGAGATGAAGGTCACCGGCGTCCACAACGCGCGGAACGCCCTGGCGGCGGTGGCCGCGGGGTGGGAGCTGGGCGTGCCCGTCGCCTCCATCCGGGACGCGCTCCGCGAGTTCTCCGGCGTGGGGCGGCGGCTGGAGCTTCGCGGCTCGCTCCTGGGGGCGCCGTGGCTCGACGACTACGCGCACCACCCGACCGAGCTGGAGGCGACGATCGCCGCCCTGCGGGTCACGTATGGGCGCCGCATCATCGCCGTCTTCCAGCCGCACCGCTTCTCGAGAACGCGCGCCCTCCTCGACCGCTTCGCGACCTGTTTCCTCGGCGTGTCCGAACTGATCCTGCTTCCGATCTACCCGGCCGGCGAGGCGCCGATCCCCGGCGTGACCTCCGAACATCTGGCGGAGGTCGTCCGGAAGACCGGAGGAACGAACGTCCACACGGTCGCCGATCACGCGGAGGCGGCCGCCGCACTGCCCGCGCTGGTGACGGAACGGGACCTCGTCCTGACCGTCGGCGCGGGCGACGTCTACCGCGTCGGTGAACTGGCCCGCGCGAAGGAGCATGCCGTATGAGAGCCGGATACCGAGGCACACCTTCCTGGAAGCGGCCGGCGCGTCGCCGGCTGGCGCGCCGCGTCCTCCTGGCCGGCGCGGTGATCGCGCTGGGGGCGCTGTTCCTGCCGGTCGCGCTCCGTCCGGCGGCGAAGCTACTGGGCAAGCTCCCGCTGTTCCGGGTGCAATCGGTGGAATTGACGGGACTCCTCTACCTGACGCCCGAGGAGGTGCGGGCGATCCTTCCCGTGCGCGAGGGCGACAACGTGCTGCTCCTCAAGCCGCACGACGTGGAGGCCGCGCTGCTCCAAAACGCACGGATCGAATCGGCCCGCGTGACCCGCCGGCTCGGCGGCGTGGGCGTGCGCGTTCGCGAGCGGCGGCCGTTCGCCCTCGTGAGCGCCGGGTCGTTGGTCGAGGTGGACGAACGCGGCGTCGTGCTGCAGCCGCTGGAGCGCGGACTTCTGGCCGACCGTCCCGTGATCACCGGGCTCCGGATACGGTCGGTGGCCTCCGGCGAACGCGTCGCGTCACCCGCGCTTCGCGACTTGCTCCACCTGGTGGAGCTGCTCGAGGAGCCGCAGGTCAGTCTGATCGCGGACATCTCGGAAATCGCATACCAGGCTCGTTCGCGCGCCGTGCTCCGCACCGCGCGTGACCAGATTCCGATCGTCGTCGACCCCGAGGAGGTGTCGCTGGTCGCGATGCGGGCGTTGGCGGCGACGCTGCGCGACATTCGCGCACGGGGACGGCGCGTGCAATTCGTGGACGCGCGCTACCACGGCCAGGTCGTCGTCCGCTGCGTGCCCGGCAGCGAAGACGCGGCCGCGCCCCCGGCGCGCGACAAGGTCTGAGGGAGGGCGGCATGGCGGAATGCAGGACGTACACCGGGCTCGACATCGGCACGACGAAGATCACCGCCGTCGTCGCGGAAGCCGACGAAAGCGGCGAGGCGCTCCGGATTCTCGGAATCGGCACCGCCCCGTCGGACGGCCTGAAGCGCGGCGTGGTGGTGAATCTGGAGAAGACGGTCCGTTCGATCCAGCACGCGGTCGGGGAGGCGGAGCGGGCGTCGGGACGTCGCATCCAGCACGTCTTCGCCGGCATCGCCGGGGATCACATCCGCGGCCTGACGAGCCGCGGCGTCATCGCCGTCTCGCGGAAGGACGCCGAGATTCGAGCGCAGGACGTGGAGCGGGTGGTGGAGGCCGCGAAGGCCGTGGCGATCCCGGCCGACCGGGAGATCCTGCACGTCCTGCCGCAGGGGTTCGTGGTGGACGACCAGGACGGAATCCACGATCCGGTCGGCATGTCGGGCGTCCGCCTCGAGGCGGAGGTCCACATCATCACGGGCGGAACGAGCGCGTGCCGGAACATCGTTCGCGCCGCCGAGAAGGCGGGATTGCACGTCGATGAACTGGTGCTCGAGCCGCTCGCGTCGGCGAACGCGGTTCTGACGAACGAGGAACGCGATCTCGGGGTGGCGCTGCTCGACATCGGGGGCGGCACGACCGACGTGGCGGTCTTCTTCGAGGGCGCCATCCGGCACACGGCGGTCATCGGACTCGGCGGCGCCAACGTCACGAACGATCTGGCCATCGGGCTGCGCACGCCCGTGGAACGCGCCGAGGCGCTGAAGGTGCGGAGCGGATGCGCCCTGACGTCCATGGTGCGTCCGGAGGAAATGGTGTGCGTGCCGAGCGTGGGGGGCCGCCCCGACCGCGACATCTCGCGGCACATGCTCGCCATGATGATCGAACCGCGTGTGGAGGAGATCTTCGCGCTCGCGCGCAAGGAGATTCAAAAGAGCCATGTCGCCGAGCTTCTCGGCGCGGGGGTCGTCCTGACGGGCGGTGCGTCGCTTCTGGCGGGAATGTCGGAACTGGGCGAGCAGGTCCTGGACCTGCCGGTCCGCTGCGGGGAGCCGCAGGAGGTGAGTGGATTCGTCGATTCGATATCCGGCCCGCGGTACGCGACGGGCGTCGGACTCGCGCTGCACGCATTCCAGTGCGATGCGCGGCCGCAAGCGTCGGGCGCGGGATTGTTCACGAGGTTCTTCACCGGCGCGCGTCGGTGGATCGAGGAGCTGGTCTAGGACCGGCGCAACCAGGGAGGAGTGTGGCGATGTTCGAGTTGGTTGACGATGGACAGGAAAAGACGGGAGCCTCGATCAAGGTGATCGGCGTTGGCGGCGCCGGGGGGAACGCGGTCAACCGCATGATCGACTCGGGTCTTCGGGGCGTGGAGTTTCTCGCCGCGAACACGGACGCGCAGGTGCTGGAGCATTCGAAGTGCCCGCGCAAACTCCAGATCGGCGCGGGCATCACGCGCGGCCTGGGATCGGGCGCCCGCCCGGACGTCGGTCGCGAGGCCGCCGAATCCGACGAGACGATGATCTCCGAGGCGCTGCACGGCGCCGACATGGTGTTCGTGACGGCGGGCATGGGCGGGGGCACGGGAACCGGCGCGGCGCCGGTCGTGGCGCGGATCGCCCGGTCGCTCGGCGCGCTCACGGTCGCGGTCGTCACCCGTCCCTTCGAGTTCGAGGGGCGCCGCCGCATGCAGGCGGCCGAGGAGGGGCTGCGCGAGCTGCGCGCGAACGTGGACACGCTCATCGTGATCCCGAATCAGCGCCTGCTGACCATCGTCGAGAAGAACACGCCGCTCCGCGAGGCGTTCCGTACGGCCGATCAGGTCCTGCACCACGCGACGAAGGGGATTTCCGATCTGATCACGGTGCCCGGCCTCGTCAACCTCGACTTCGCCGACGTGAAGACGGTCATGGCGGAGCGGGGGAACGCGCTCATGGGCGCGGGCGTGGCCACCGGCGAGAACCGCGCCTACGAGGCGGCGCAGTCGGCCGTCTCCAGCCCGCTCCTGGACGACATTTCGATCACGGGCGCCGAGGCGCTCTTGGTGAACGTGACCGGGGGCGAGTCGATGAGCCTCCATGAAATCAACGAGGCGGTCTCCGTCGTCGTCGACGCGGCGGGCCGCGACGCGAACGTCATCTTCGGCGCGGTCATCGACGAGGCGATGGGCGACGCCATCTCGATCACGGTGATCGCGACCGGGTTCGGCAATCAGGACGAGCGGCGGGTTCCCGAGCCGGCGACGGCGACGGTGGGCCGCCCGGCGGGGCTTCCGGGCGCGATCATGCCCGGCGCGGGCGCGGGGAGCGGCCGGCCCCGGATCATTCCCATGACGCCGCCGGCGGAGCGGACGCCGAGTCAGCCGGTCACGGTGCGCATGGAACTGGAGGACGAGGAACTCGACGGCTTCGGGATCGAGGATGGCGAGCCCGCCGCGCCGGTCGGGGCCGGGGCGGAATCGCGGTCGCAGTTTCGGATGGCGCCCGGATCGCTGCGTCGGCCGTTCGGGGGACGGGTGATCTCGAAGGACAACATGGACGTGCCGGCCTTCATGCGGAAGCAGATGGACTGATCGAAACGAGGGGTGGGGCGGGGTGGAAACGCGACGGCGCGTCCGGGGCTATACGGCCCGGGCGCGCCGCGCTTCGCTTTGGGGCATGGCCTTCTGAACGCGTCCGGAGCGCAGGCACCGGGAACAGACCCGGATGCGCTTCTTGCGCCCCGGCACCACGGCCTTCACGGTCTGGAGATTGACGTTCCAGCGCCGCTTGGTCACGTTGTGCGCGTGGCTCACGTTCTGGCCGAACTGAACCCCTTTTCCGCAGATGTCACACGTCTGAGCCATGAATTCCTCCAGGGTGCGTCGGACGGAGAAGCCTACCCGATCGGCCGGTCGGGGGCAAGGGGCTTGTCGGCTTTGACTTGAGGACGCCTCCTCCCTAGCATTCCCCCGATGCCCGCCCTGACCGAACCGGTTCGCTACCTCCACGGCGTCGGACCCCAGATGGCGAACCGACTGGCGCGCCTGGGGATCCTCACGATCCGCGACCTGCTCTACCACCTGCCGTCCGGGTACCGGGACCGGCGGGAGGTGACCCCCATCGCCCGCCTGCAGACGGGAGTCGAGGCCACGATCGCCGCCTCCGTCGCCTCGCTGGAGACCCGGCGTCGGGGCGGCCGCCGGTCCGATCTGGTCGCGTCGCTTCGCGACGAGAGCGGGTTTCTGCGCGCCGTGTGGTTCAACGCGGCGTTCGTCGGAGAACGGTTGCGGGAGGGAAACCGCTACCTCTTTTCCGGGACCGTGCAGCGGTTTCGCGGCCCGGAGTTTCACAATCCGGACTTCGAGCCCGAGGACGGCGGCGAGCGGCTTCACGTCGCCCGGCTCGTCCCCCGATATCCGCTGACGGAGGGGGTCAGCGAACGCTGGGTTCGCGCGCGCGTGCACGACGCGCTCGAGGGGCTTCCCGCGGTGGAGGACCTCGTGCCCGAGTCGCGGCGCGCCGCGCTCGGCGTCCCGTCCCTCGACCGGGCGCTGCGCGATATCCACTTTCCGGCGCGGCCGTCCGACGCGGAGCCCGCGCGGCGTCGCCTCGCGCTCGAGGAATTGCTCCGGCTGCAGATCTCGCTTCAGTACGCGCGGCGTCGCCACCGCGATCGTCTCGTCGCGCCCTCGCTTTCCGCCGGCGCGGACGCCATGCGCGCCTTCGTGCGCTCGCTGCCGTTCCGGCTGACCGGCGACCAACTGGGCGCCCTCCAGGCGATCGCCGTCGACCTCGACGCCACGACCCCGATGCGCCGTCTCCTCCTGGGCGACGTCGGCTCCGGGAAGACCGTGGTCGCGATCGCCGCGGCGATCCGGGCGGCCGCCGCCGGCCACCAAGCGGCGTTTCTGGCGCCGACCTCGATCCTCGCCGAGCAGCACGCGGCCACCGCCGAACGTCTTCTGGGCGCGTCCGGCGTCACGCACGCCCTGCTCACCGCGGCCACGACCGAGCGCGAGCGGGCGCGCATTCTCGAAGGGGTCGCTTCGGGCGAGATCGCGATTCTCCTCGGCACGCACGCGTTGCTGGAACGCGACCTCGCCTTTCGAGCGCTGGCGCTGGTCATCGTCGATGAGCAGCATCGGTTCGGCGTTCGGCAGCGGGTCAGCCTGGCCGAACGCGGGCACGAGGGCCAGGGGGCGCACCTCCTCGTGCTGACCGCCACGCCGATACCCCGCAGCCTGGCGCTAACGCTCTACGGGGACCTGGATCTTTCGCCTCTGAGGGAGAAGCCGCCGGGGCGATCGCCTGTGCGCACGGAGGTGCGCGGCGGCGTGGCGCGCGAGGTCCTCCCGGCCATCCTGCGCGAGGAGTTGGATCGCGGCGGCAGCGCCTTCGTCGTCTACCCGATCGTCGAGGCGAGCGAGAAGAGTGATCTGAAGGCGGCGACGGAGATGGCCCAATCGCTGTCGACGCGCCCCGACCTGGCCGACGCCGGCGTGATGCTCGTGCACGGCCGCATGAAGGTGGGGGAGCGACGCGAGGCGATCGCGCGGTTTCGTTCGGGCGAAGCGCGGGTCCTGGTCGCGACCACCGTCGTCGAAGTGGGCCTCGATATTCCCGACGCCACGCTGATCGTCATCGAGCACCCCGAGCGCTTCGGGCTGGCGCAGCTCCACCAACTGCGGGGGCGCGTCGGCCGCAGCGATCGTCCGGGCCGGTGCGTCCTGCTCGTGAGCGCCGGCCTCGGCGAGATGGCGCGTCAACGCCTCGACGTCTTCCGGCGCGTCACCGACGGATTCGAGCTCGCGGAAGCCGATCTGCGCCTCCGCGGCCCCGGCGAGATCCTGGGGACATCGCAGCACGGATTCCCGGAGCTGAAGGCCGCGAATCCGCTGCAAGACAACGATTTGGTCGAGGCCGCGCGGGAGATCGGCGCCGCCTTGCTGGCCGAGGGAGAGGAGGCCGATGGGGGCGCGAACCTCGGCAAGTGGATCGAGACGCACTTCGCGGGCGCCGAGCGATTCCTCGGCAGTGGGTGAGACGGGCGTGCGGGCGCCGCGCGGCCCGAAGTTAAAGTTGTAAACCGCGTTGCCGATGCTTCGAAGTACGTGGACCTAGGCGCCAAGTCCCGCCGCCGATGAGGAACGATTCGCCATGAAGTTGGAATGCACCAGCTGCAAGACACGATACAACGTGGCCGACGCGATCATCCCCCCGCTCGGCGCAAAGATCCGTTGCCGCAAGTGCGGCGCCGTGATCCTGGTGCCGGCTCATGGAGAGGCGGCTGCCCCCGCACCGCCCGTGACTCCGACGACGCTCGAACCGGCGGTTCCCGCCGCCGCGCCGCGACCGGAGGCGTTCACCCCGCCGGGTCACGTGACCGTGACGCCGGCGTCGTCGCGCGCCGGCGGCGCGGCCGACGCGACGCGGGGCGCCGGCTACTCGCTGATGGGTGAGCCGGCTCCGGAGCGCGCCTCGGCTCCCGCCCCTCTGCCCGCCGCCGCACCGGCGAACACCGCCGTCACGACGCCTTCGTTCGCGGCCGAGACGGGCATTCCGGCCGGCTTGAGCGAGGAAGAGAAGAAGGCGCACGAACGGGCGCGTCGGCTGGCGCGCGTCCTTGCCTCCGACATCGCGATCTACAACCAGGAGAAGAAGGTCCGGGGCCTGGAGGAGGGGAATCTCGTGGCGGTCCTGGGCTACGAGATCAAGAAGTCGTGGGAGATCTACAAGGAGCGCGTCGGCTCGGATCTCGCCAACGCGACCCCCTACTTCCGAAACGCGCTGAACGATCTTCTCGCCGAGGGAAAGAAGATCTTCTAACCCGTCGGCCGGCGCCGCCCGACGAGCCCCGCCGCGGCCGCAAGCGCCGCCAGCAATCCCACGATCAAGATGGCCGAACGCGGCGCGACCCCGCCCGACATCACGACGCCCGCGCCGCCGGCGGCGGCGAGCACGGTGATGCGCGCGGCCATGTCGCGCAGGGCGAAGACACGCCCGCGGGCCGCGGTCGGCACCGCCTCCTGCAGCGCCGTCTCGCTGGTGACCATGAGCACGGAAACGAAAACCCCCGCGAGGAACGCCACGCCCGCCGCGGCCGGTCCCGCCGGCGCCATCGCGAACGCGGCGAGGGACAGACCCGTGCCCACGACCGCGATCACGAGCCGCAGGCGCGACGATCCTCCCTTGCCGCGCGCGGCGAGCGTCACCGTACCGAGCACCATGCCGCACGCCGCGGCCGCGAGCAGCGTCCCCACGCCGCTCGCCACGCGGCCCGGGCCGTCCGGCCCGGATCCCGCGCCCGTCACCATCGGCACCGTGACGTGCAGGACGCCGCCCATCATCCAGAGGAACATGACCGCGAGGGTCGCGCCCCAGGCCCGCGGCGTGCGAATCAAGATCCCGAACCCCTCGCGGATTTCCGTGAGCATGGCTCCGTAGCGCTTGGTCCCGGCCACCGCCCCCGCCGGCTTCGGGACCGCGCCTCCCGCCGGCATGCGAATCCGCCATAGCGCGATCACGGAGAGAAAATAGGTGCCCGCGTCGAGCGCGAAGCCCCAACGCCATCCGAACCGGGCAATGAGGTAGCCGCCGGCCAGCGAGCCCGCGATCGTCGCGGCGACTCCCGCGAACGTCATGAGGGAATTCGCCTCGGTCAGCCCATCCCGCGGCACGAGCAGCGGCACGATCGCCGAGCGGGCAGGCAGGAAGAACGTGTTCGCCACGTAGAGCGTGAAGACGAGAGCGTAAAGCGCGGGGAGGCCGCCCGCCAGCGTGGCGGGGATCATCGCCAACACGACGAATCCGCGCGCGGCGTCCGAGGCGATCAGCGCGCGGCGCGTGTCGCTGCGATCGACCCACGCCCCGATCCACGGTCCGAAGAGAATCGCGGGAAGGAAACTGAACAGAGGGAGCAGCGCCAGCTCCGCGGCCGGATTCTCCGGGACGCGCGCCCGTGCGACGACGACGGCCAGCAGCGCGAGGTAGGTGAAGCGATCGCCGAAGATCGAAATGAGCTGCCCGATCCAGAGCGCCCGGAAGTTCGCGTCGCGAGCGAGCGCCAAGGGAATGCGGGGCATCCTAGGCCCCGATCGGCTCGAGCGCCGTGGCGGCCGCGCCCCCGAAGCGGGCTTGCCCGTTCCGATTGGCGACGACGGCGTCGTAGATCTCCTCCAGCCGCTTCGCGATCGTGTCCCAACCGTATCCGGCGGAGCGCGCCAGCCCGTTGGCGCCCATCCGGCGCCGTTCCTCCGGCGTCTCGAGCAGGCGCCGGATCGCGGCCGCGAGGGCGGCGGGATCGCGTCGCGGCACCAGCATCCCCTCCACGCCGTCGCGGAGGATGCTTCGATGTCCGGGTAGATCGGTGGCGATCACCGGCACGCCCAGCGCCATGGCCTCGAGGAGAACCATGCCGAACGACTCTCCGGCGCGCGCCGGCGAGCAGAACATGTCGGCGCTGGCGTAGTACGCCGGAAGGCGATCGTGGCCCACGCGCCCCTCGAAGTGCACCCGGCCGCGCAGCGCCCCGCGCGACAGCCGCTCGGCCTCCGCCCGAAGGCGGCCATCTCCGACGAGGATCAGCCGAAACGAAATGCCGGAGCGCGCGACGGCCTCGCAGGCGCGCAGGAGTTCGGGAATTCCTTTGCGGGGATCGAAGCGGCCGACGAAGAGAACGTTCGGGACGCCGTCGTCGAAGCGCGAAAGCCGCGGAACGCCCGGGCGGAACCGAGCCAGGTCGACGCCGTTGGGGAGAATCGTCGCACGCAGGGGCACGTGACGCGCCACGTAGTCGCGCGCGGGCTCCGATACCGCGACGACGTGATCGAGCCGCGCGGCGAACCGCGTCAAGGGGCGCTTGAAGAGCCGCAGCAGCCAGTCCGAATCGGACGTCGTGTGCACGGTGCCGACGACGGGCGGCGCCGCGACGTCGAGGGCGAGGAGCGGCAGGACCGGAGAGAGCGGCGAGTGGACGTGCACCACGTCGAACCGCGCGGTCGCCTCGGGTCCGATGAGCGCCGCCAGCTTCCCGCGCAGCCCCCAGCCCACCGTGAAGTTGTTCTCCGCGCCGTTGAAGGGGAGCACGACGTTTCGCCCGAGACGGACCACGTGCGCGTCCGCGTCGCCGGGATGGGCGCCGTTCCCGGACGGTCCCGACGTGATGATCGTGACCCGGTTGCCCCGGGCACGCAGCGCACGCGCCGTCCCGGCCACGTGTTCGGTGACGCCGCCCACCGAGGGGTGATAGGCCTGTGTGACGATGGCGATGCTACGCGACATGGGCCGGGCGAGCCGTGGCGGACCGGACGACGGGTAAGGCCGCCTCCACGAGCGGCCGGAAGATGCACCACTGCGCCGGGTGAGCGGCGATGGCGCGTTCCATGGCCCGCGCGACGCCTTCGGTCATGCGGGTCAGATCGTCGGCGAGCGAGAGCGAGTGGTCGGGATAGTCCAACGACTCGAAATGGAAGTGATCGCGGCCGTCGGGCTCGCGAACGCCGTAGCCATGAACGATCGGCGCGTTGGCCCGCCGCGCGAGAAGCGCGGGTCCGATCGGGATCGGCGTCGGGGTTCCGAAGAACCGAACGGTGGCGGCGCGCGCGTAGACGTCGCCGTCGGAGAGCAGCACCACGATCCCGCCGGCGCGCAACGTGCGCAGGAGAGGGAGGAAACCGTCTCGCGGCGTGCTGACCAGGATCTTCGCTCGCTCCTTCCGCCCGCGAACGGCCGCGGCGACGGCGGGGTGGAACTGTACTCCCGTCACGGCATGTAGCCGAAAACCGATGCGGGCGAGGCCAAGTCCGGTCCGCTCCCAGTTTCCGAGGTGGGGCAACGTGAGCACCACGCCGCGGCCCGCGTGGAGCGCGCGATAGAGCCGTTCCGTTCCGGAGAGTCGAAGCGCGGGGGCGCCGCGCCACCGGCGGCACGCCGCGGCATGCTCGAGAATGCCAAGGTGGTAGGAGCGAAAGATCGCCCGGGCCAGGGCGTCCCGGTCCTTCGGTTCGCGCGCCTGGGGATGGCCCCACGACGCCAGCCGTTCGAGGTTTTCCGCCAGTCCTTCGCGCCTTCCGATGGAAACATAGCGGTCGACGGCCGCCATGACGCCGGCGACGAACTCGCGACCCCGGGGCGGCACGGCTCCGGCGACGGAGATGAACGAATCGAGGAGGAAACGCGACAGCGGGGAGGGTCGTTCCCGATGAAGATCGAACGTGCGCGGCACCATGCCGACGTTACGAGAGGACGCGGCGGGTGTCAAGGCGACCAGCCGTTGACTTCGGTGGAGCGGCGCCTCTAGAGTGAGCGCGTCATTTCACCCAGGGCGTGGCCGAGTCGAGCCCCCGGTCTTCCGCGGGTTTCGTGCCGGGCCCGCCGATTTCGAAGAGCGCATCGGCGGTTTCCATTCCCTGCACGCAGGGGCAGGCGTTGCCGCCCGCCGCGTAGGGGCAGACGTCGTAGACGCGATTATCGCGCCGGCAGTAGATTTCCACGGATGCCTGGGCCTTGCGGCGACGCGTTTGGGTCGTCGGTTTTTGGCTCATGATGATGTCTCCTGGCCCGTCGGGGCCCGCCGGACACCGACCATCGCCGCGCCCTCGCGGCGTGGTGTCGTTCCGCGGTTCCACGAAGCTGCATGACGCGTGCCACGCTGCGAAGAAGGTCGAAGAGGAGGACGAAGACCACATGGCGACGCAGAAGCTCGTTCGCTGCGAGATTCGGAAACCGGGCGGTGGGGACGTCTCCGTGCGGTTCGTCCCGCTCGAGATCTATGGACTCTGGGAGTACCTGATGCGGACGCGGCACCAGTTCGAGGTCACATCGAACGTCGCCTCGCTCTGGATCGACGTGGAGGAGAATCCGGACGCCGCCTACGGGGAGAATTCCTACGACCGGGTGACGGAAGTGACGCTGCTCCGCTACTCGGAACGCGATGGGATGTTCGGCAAGGTGAGCCGGTATTTTCCGACGCAAGAATATCCGCAGCTCAAAAGTCTGCTCCTCAAGCACTACGAGAGCGTCCGTGAGCCGGGCGCCCCGAACCTCCAGGTGCAGGAGCGGCAGGGAATCTGGATCCGGCGCGAGCCCCGCGCCGCCTAAGGGCAAAACGCGAATCGCCGTGCGCCCTGCACGGCATCCGACGCCCCCGTAGGAGGTTGGCGGCCCGCCGCCGTCGGCGGTCCGCATAAATTCCTCCCCGGCTTTCGCCTATCCGACGCCCCCCGACGCGCGCGGGCCCGGAACCGAAGCGATCCCTGGCACGTATCGTGCTCCCCCGAAGCGTGGGCCGGCGCACCGCCCTATCCGGGCGTCCCGCGCCATCCGACACGCCAATCGATCCAATCGGCTCTAGCGAGGAGTGTTGCCATGGTGGTCGTCAGCTATTCGGGGCGCGAGATCAACGCGAAGATCGTCTATTACGGCCCCGGCCTCTGCGGAAAGACGACGAACCTCGAGAAGATCTACGACAGCGTCCCCGAGACCCATCGCGGCCGGATGGTCTCGATGAAGACGCAGACCGACCGGACCCTCTTCTTCGACCTTCTGCCGCTCGATCTCGGCGAGCTGCAGGGCATGAAGACGCGCTTCCTGCTCTACACCGTCCCGGGTCAGGTCTACTACAACGCGACGCGAAAGCTCGTGTTGAAGGGCGTCGACGCGGTCGTGTTCGTCGCCGACTCCGCCCCCGACAAGATGGCCGAGAATCGCGAGAGCCTCGCGAACCTGGAAGCCAACCTCAAGGCCTACGGGCTCGACTTCAAGACGACCCCGATGGTCCTTCAATACAACAAGCGGGATCTTCCGAACGCGCTGTCGGTCGAGGAGATGAACCGCGAACTGAATCCGTACAACGTTCCGACCTACGAGGCTCAGGCGGTGAACGGCACCGGCGTGTTCGAAACGCTGCGTGGCGTCAGCAAGATCCTGCTCGCCAAGATCGCGTCGGATGTCCTGGAACGGGATCGGGGAGGCAGCGGCGGCAAGCACCGGGTATCTGACGGGAAGGCGGAACGGAAGCCGGCTGTCGCCGATGAGGCCCCGATTTCAACTTCGCCGCCGACTTCCGTCCCGACCGAGGAGGCCGTGTTCCTCGACGACAAGGCCGTCGTCGAAGAGGAGGCGCCCGCCACGTTGGAGGCCGCGCCCAGCGCCGCGGACGAGGAACTGGTCGTCGGGGATGGCGACTTCATTCGCGAGGGCGATCAGGGATCGGCGCGGTCCGAGTCGGTGCTCGGCTTCAAGGAAGACGAGATCGAGCGCGAGTCCTCGTACGAGGCGCCTTCCGCCACGAGCGGGGCGGTTACCTCGGACGCACGCCGGATCACGGTCCCGATCGACCTCGGGCAATTCCCGCCGTCTGGAAAGCTGAGGGTGACGTTCGAGGTTCGGATCGAACTCGACGAGGAGGCCGGACCCGCGCGGAAACGCTCGGGAAGCGCCGTCCTCTTCGATTCTGCCGAGCACGGGCGCTGAAACCGGAGCGCCACGGATGGCGCGACGGGGTAGTGGGAACGAGAAGAGGCCCCTTCGGGGGCCTTTTTCGTTGACCGCGGCGCGGTGGATTCCTAGGCTGCGATCATGGCACGAGCACTACCCCTTCCCATGGCCGAATCCGCGCGCGGCGCGGCCGCCGCCGAGGCGGGCGACCGTTTGGCGCTCGCCGAGCAGCTCGCGGCCAATCCGGCGAACGCCGAGGCGATGCTCCAGGCGGCGCGGCTCTTCGCCGTGGAGGGCCGCCGGGACCGCGCCGTCGAGACCGTGCGTCAGGCGATCATCGCCAGCCCACGTCACGTCGAACTCCTCTCCTCGCTTGCCGACCTTCTCTCGCGAGGCGGTTCCTTCGAGGAGGCCGATCGGGTATTCCAGCAAACGCTCGACCTGGCCCCCAAGCACGCCGAGACCTGGTACCGCCGCGGGCTTCACGCCGGGCGGCAGGGCCGCGTGCAGGAAGCGCGCGACGCCTACGATCAAGCGGTCCAGCACGACGCCCGCCACGTGCGCGCGTGGGTGAACCTGGGACTCGCGCGCGCCGATCTCGGCGATCGCGATTCCGCGCGACGGGCTCTGGAGCGGGCGGTCGTCGTCGATCCCGCCTGCGCCGAGGCGCACACGAATCTCGGCATTCTCTACATCGAGACCGGCCTTCACGAGGAGGCGGTGGCCGAGTTCCGCGACGCGGTGCGCCTGGGGCCCGAAAGCGGGGAAGCACACTTCAATCTCGGTTGGGCGCTTCTGGCGCAGGAAGAACTGGAGCAGGCCGAGACCGCGTTGACGGCGGCCACCCACTACGATTCGGGAAACCCGGAGACCCACTACGCGCTGGCCCTCCTTCATCTGAAGGTGGGGAACTACGCCGCCGCCGTGTCCGACTTGAAACGGGCGATCGCGCTCCGGCCGGAGGATGGTCGGTTCCACTACCACCTGGCCGTCGCCTACAACAACCAGGACGCGACGGACCAGGCCATCCTGGCGCTGGAGCAGGCGGCGCGTATCGCGCCCGAGGATCCTCGCATCCACCGCTTACTCGGCGTCGCCTACGACAAGAAGGAGCTCCCGGCCCGCGCGCGCGAGGCGTACCGCCGCGCCGCGGCGCTCGGCGCCTGATCGTGGCCGGCCCGCCCGGCCCCGGCTCCCCCACGCTCGCCCGCGCCTTCGAGGCGGCCCATGAGGCCGGCCGCGGCGCCTTCGTTCCGTACCTCACCGCCGGTTTTCCCTCCACCGACGAATCCGAGCGCCTCGCGGTCGCGCTGTGCGAGGAAGGCGCGGACGTGCTGGAGCTGGGGGTGCCGTTCTCCGATCCGTTGGCCGACGGCGCGGTGATTCAGTCGACGACGCGGATCGCGCTGGAGGCGGGCGCCACGCTGGAAGGGGTCCTGATGCTTGCGTCCGGGATTCGCGCGCGCGTCGCGACCCCGATCGTGCTCATGACGTATCTGAATCCGATCGTCCGGTTCGGCGTGGAACGCGCGTGCGAACGGGCCGCGGCCGCGGGGGTCGACGGGGTCATCCTGGTCGATCTGCCGCCCGAAGAGGAACCCGACACGTGGGCTGCCTTCGACGCGGCGGGCATCGCCACGATTACCCTCGTGGCGCCGACGACGACCGCGGATCGGCTTCCGGCGATCGCGGCGCGCGCCCGCGGGTTCCTCTACGTCGTGGCGCGTCTCGGCGTCACGGGGCAGGGAAACGAGGACACGGAAATTCTGTCGACCCTGGAGCGATGCGGCCGCGCCACGGGGCTTCCGCGGTGCATCGGATTCGGCATCACGCCCGGAACCGATCTCTCGCCGTATCGCGGGCTCGCGGAGGGTGTGGTGGCCGGCTCCTGTCTGTTGGAGCCGCTCCTCCGGTCACACCTCGACGCCGGTCCGTCCGGCGCGCCCGCGCGCGAACGGGCGCTGCGCGACCTCGCGGGGCGCTTCCGCGCGCGTCTCGCGGGGTGGCGATCGGCGTGAGCGCCGTCGTAGCGACCCGCCTGCTCGCCGTCGCGCGCATCTATCGACCGCTCAACCTGCTCGCCATCGGCGGCGCCAGCCTCGTCGGCGCCCGCCTCGGCCATGCCGCATGGGTGGATGCGGGGCTTCTCATTCCCGTCCTGGTGGGGGCGTACGGCTACGCGCGGAACGACGCGGTGGACTTGGACGCGGACCGGTGGAACCGGCCCGCCCGTCCGGTTCCGTCGGGAGCACTCTCGGCCCGATCGGCGCGACGGCTCGCGATCGCCCCGCTGGCAGTGGCCGCGGGCATCCTCGCCGCGCGCGGCCCGGAACCGCTGCCGATCGCGCTGGCCGTCGGATCGGCCCTCCTGCTCACCGCCTACAGCCCTTGGCTCAAGGAACGCGGACCCTTGGGCCCGCTGGCGATCTCCCTCCTGACGGCGCTCGCGGTGGTCTGGGGCGCGCTCGGCGGGACGGAGCCCTTGCGCGCGCTGTTGCCGGCGCTCGTCGCCGCCGCGGCGCAATTCGCGCGGGAGTGCGTGAAGCAGGTCGAGGATCTGCCGGGGGATCGCGCGGCGCGTCGGCGGACCTGGGCCGTTCGCGCGGGCGGGGCGTCGCTGCGCCGGGCCGCGCGTCTCTCCATTCTCGCGGCGCTTCTCCTTCTGCCCCTCCCCACGACCGCGGGCGGGGTGGGCGCGCTCTATCTGGTGCTCGCCGCGCCGCTGGCGGGCGTACCGCTGGCGATGTCGTTCTGGTGGTTGGGGCGCGACAGCGTGCGGTACGGAACCGTCTCGGCCACGCTCAAGGCGGCGCTCTTCGGGGGGCTCGCCGCGCTTGGGATCGCGGCCTGACTAGAAGCCGAAGGACGGGAGATTCGAGAGGATCCAGAGGCTTCGCACGCCGCCTCGCCCGTTCGAGGACGCGATGAT
>QJVW01000009.1 GCA_003235575.1 Candidatus Eiseniibacteriota bacterium
TGGTCGGCATCGCGCCCGTCGGGACGCCTGCTCCCGCGGCGCCGAAGCAGAATCTCTCGTCGCTCCCCATTCGGTGGGAGGTGACGTGCCGCGGCCCGCGCGGGACGGACGAGCGGCTCGGGGCGCGTGTGCTGATCCTCGCGGCGGGGACGGTGGGGAGCGCCGCCCTTCTCCTGCGTTCGAAGAAGCGGCTTCCGAGACTGAGTCGCCACGTCGGCCGGAACATCGCGTTCAATGGAAGCGTGAAGGCGGCCGGGCTACTCCCCGCCGACCTTCCCGACGGAGACATGTACGTCGGTCGCTCGCACCCGGGCGTGGTCTCCTATGCGTTCCTAGAGTCGCACGGCGTCATGATCACGGCCGCGAAGCCCCTCCCGCTTCAGTTGACCGCCGGGGCGCGTTTGGCGCCCCCGGGCGGAGACCCGCGAACGGAGCACTGGGGCGCCGCCCACGTCGCCTTGCTGAAGCGGCTGCGTCACCGCGGCCTGATCCTCTACGCTTCCGGACTTACGCCGCCGGGGGGCCGCTTGACCCTGGACGGCGACGGCAAGCCGTCCGTGTCGCTTTCGTTGAACGGAACCCTGCACCGGTATCACGAGGAGACCCATTCCCTGCTGGAATCGCTTCTCGTGCGAGGCGGCTGCACGACGCTGCCCGTTTCGTTCATCGACCCGACCGGATCGCCCTACGACGACCTCCACTTCTTCACCGCCCACCAGGTCGGCTCGTGCCGGATGGCCGGGGCGCCGGAGCATGGCGTGGTCGACGCCTGGGGCGAAGTGTTCCACTACCCCGGCCTCTACGTCAGCGACGGCGCCACGGTCCCCTCCTCCCTCGCCGTGAATTCCAGCCTGACGATCCTGGCGAACGCCGAGCGCATCGCGGCGGGTCTCGTGGCGCGCTACGGACGGCGTCCCCAGGTGATCGATCGCATGCAGGCATCGGCGACGCACTGGTAGCGGCCGGGGCCGACGCAACAAGGGGTGGCGGGCCGATACGGCCCGCCACCCCGGAACTCTCGGACGAATGACCCTCTCAGCGCGAGCGGGTTATTCCTCTCCCTCCCCCTCTTCCTTCTCGTCGCCCGCGGCCGCGCCGCGCTTGTATCCCTCCGGAATCGGGTGGGCGATCTTCTCGCTCGCCTCTTTGAAGTCGACGTGCTTGCCGCCGGTCGCCTTCTCGTTGTGGCACTTGTCGCACGTTTCCTGCGTCGGAACCACCAGACCGTAGTCCTCGGCCTTCAGCGTTTCGTCACGAATGCCCTGCATGGTCTTCTTCTTCATGTACTTGCTGCCGGCCCCATGGCAGCTTTCGCAACCGACGCCATCCTCGGCGACGAAGGTCGACTTGAACATCTCGGCCGGCTCGCCGTGGCCGGTGACGTGGCAGGCCAGACACTCATCCGCCTTCTGCGGGTCCTCGATCCCCTTTTCCTTGGCGATCTCCATCGCCTTTTCGCTCGCCAATTCCTTGTAGGCGTTGGCGTGCTTGGATTCGGACCAAATGCGGAACTGGGCGCCGCCCTTCTCCGACTTGTGGCACATCTTGCACTTCTTCACGCCCACGTAGAGGGCATCGGAGGCCTTCTTCTCGGCCTTCGCTTCCGCCTTCGCCTCGTCCGCCGCCGTCGCGACCCCACTCCACGCGATCAAGCAGGCTGCGATCCAAAGCGTTGCCCTAAGCATCTTCATCGCGCTGCCTCCTTTCGATCTGACGAATCTTCAACCACAGCAAAATCACCGCAAACGTGACGATGAGCGTCGATACCACCAATCCCTGGCGGCGGAAGCGATACTCACCAATGGCGTCTTGTCCCGCCTTCTCGGCCTCCGCGGCCACCACGATACCGGGCCGGGCTGCCTCCTCCAAATCCTCCTCGCGGAAACTGTGGATCGCCACCCGCGACTGAACTTGCGCCTGATGGGCGTCCTTTAACGTATACCCCGCATCGCTGACATCCATCCCAAGATTTTCGGCCCGTGCAAGCACCTCCTCGGCTTTCTCTTGACCCACCGTCAGGCTATCCAGAAGGGCCCGTAGGCGGTGGATCTTGGGGGCCGCCTCGTCCGTGCCGTCGTCCACGTGGCACGAAGCGCAGGGAGACGGCTCTTCGAACGCCACCATGGTGTCCGCCGTGGGCTGGACCCCGTGGTTGCCGTGACAGACGACGCACCCCCCGAGGTTCTTCTTCTCGAAATGCTCCTTGTGGACGCTGCCCTCATAGAGTTGCTCGTTCGACTGATGGCACTGCCCGCAGACGGCGACCACCGAGGCGACGCCGGGGGGGGCCGCGCCGTGATTCCCGTGGCATGAGTTGCACGCCGGCGCGTTCAGATCCGATTTCTCCAAGAGCGCCTTTCCGTGGACGCTCCCCTTGTAATCCTCGTACTGGGACGTCGGTATCCCATAGCGCGCCATGTACTTGGCGTCCGCGTGACAGTGGGCGCAGGTCGCCGGTATCTGGGTCGGATACACCGGGGAGCGCGGATCCTTCACGGTGCGAACGGCGTGATTCGAGTGGCAGCTGACGCAGGTGGCGACCTTGGCGTCGCCGGCGGCGTGCTTCTTTCCGTGGATGCTGGTGAGGTATTTCTCCTTCTGGTCTACCGGCAGCCCGGGATTGAAGTCGCGCATGTAGGCGGCGTTGCCGTGGCACTTCGCGCAGGTGTCGACGACGCGGGTCGGATGGACCGGCGACTTGGGATCCGTTACCGCCGCGATTCCGTGGACGCCGTGGCAGGACACGCACTGGGCGCCCTTCGTATTGGCGTCGAGCGACTTCGCGTGGGCGCTTTCCTTGTAGTCCGTCAGCGCGTCTTCCAGCTTGTAGCGGGCGCGAAGCCCCTCGTTCTCGCCCCCATGGCAGGAGCCGCAAAGCGCCGGAATGTCCTGCTTCTTCGGAACGCCGCGAAAACCCTTCGCCTTGCTCATGGCGATGTCGCCGTCGTCCGAGGTGGGGTCGCCGCCGTGGCAGCCGGCGCACGTGACGCCCCGCGCGCGGTGAATGTCGTGGCTGTATCCGGCCGCTTCCGGCGTTTCCTGCTCCTGGTGGCAGGTGAAGCACTCGTCGCGCGCGGGCGGCGCCGCCTCGGCCGGCGGCGGTCCGCCGAACGCCAGCAGAGCGGCGACAAGAAGCACGAGATTGGTTCCGGCGCGCATCACAGCACCCCGATCGCGGTCATGACGATCATGAAGAAGATCACGAAGATCCCCACGTAGGTCAGCAGACGGTTTCGGGCGCCCTGAGGCGTCCGGTTGTCCCACCAGGGGACGAGGAACCAGAGCAGTCCCGCGAATCCGAACAGAAGAATCCCGACCACCTCCCCATCCATCGGCCCCATCTTCGCCGGGAAGTATTTGAGCGCCTGGTACATGAAGAGGAAGTACCACTCCGGCTTGATTCCCTGGGGCGCGGCGGCGAAGGGATCAGCCTTCTCGCCCAACTCCCACGGGAAGAGGACCGCGAGGATGGCGAGGAGGTTCAGGACGATCAGCCACAGCAGCAGATCGCGAAGAATGAAGTTCGGGAAGAACGGCATGCTCTTCCGCTGCGCGGCGGGAATCGACTTCCACGATTCAGGCTCGTGCATGCCCTGGGTCTGGATCAGGAGCATGTGGAGTCCCAGGATGACCGTGAAGATGGCCGGGAAGATGGCGACGTGCAGACCGTAGAAGCGAGTCAGGGTCGCCGTGGTGACGTCCTTCCCTTCCCGCAGGAACTGCATGATCGGGTCGCCCACGAAGGGAACCACGGCCACGATCGTCGTGCCGACCTTCGTGGCGAAGTAGGCGAGCGTGTTCCAAGGTAGCAGGTAGCCGCTGAACCCAAGCCCCATGGCCAGCATCAGGAGCACGAACCCCGAATACCACGTCAGTTCCCGAGGCCGGCGGAAGGCCTTGGTGAAGAAGACGGAGAACATGTGGATGAAGATCGCCAGGATGAAGAGATTCGCCGCCCAGGAGTGTATCGAGCGGATCAGCCAGCCGAACTTCACCTTGGTGACGATGAACCGGACGCTCTCGAACGCGGTCTTCTCGCCGGGCTGGTAGTACATCAGGAGCAGGATGCCGGTGACGATCTGGACGAGGAAGAGGAAGAGCGCGACGCCGCCGAAGTAGTACCAGAAGGACCCCTTCCAACTCGGCACCGACTTGTGCGACGCGAACTCGATGATGGGATCGATGTTGAGCCGCTCCCGCACCCACGCCTGCGCGCGGGCGATCATCCCCGGCATGTCGGTTCCCCCATCACGCGGATGCCTTCGACACGATGACGTCGTCGCCCTTCTGCGTGACCCTGAACTCCGTGAGCGGACGCGGCGGCGGTCCCGAGATGTTGCGTCCCGTCAGATCGTACATGCCGTTGTGGCACGCGCACCAAATGCGCTCCAGATCGGGTCGGTACTGCACGGTGCAATCGAGGTGGGTGCAGACGCCGGAGAACGCGCGGAGTTTTCCGTCCGGCGCCAGGACCAGCAAGCCCGGCTCGCGACCGAACTTGAAGACGACGCCGCTGTTCGGCTTCAGGTTCTTGATGTTCGCCGCGACGACGCTCGTCACCTCGGCCTCGCCGAGCGGCGGGGTCTGCAGGTATTCGTAGACGGGATAGAGAACGGAGCCAAGCCACCCGACGGCGCCGATACCCAGGAGGGTGTCGAGGAAGGTCCGCCGGGTCATCCGGTTCTTCGATTCGGAATCCATGCGCTACTCCGAGGGCGCGAATCTCGCACGGACCATCGCCTCATCTGGCCGACCCGGTCCGATCCATGAACGGGCTCTACGATGCGACAGAATCGGGCTAACCCAAAAGGTATTCTTTGGTTGTAGGGAATGGGGGGCCTGCGAGGGGGTAGCGCCGACGGCGCCGACGGGAGGGGTGCGGGGTGAATTCGAGACGCCGGCGCCCACGGATTGTTACGGGCGCCGGTGGCCGAAGCATCCCTCGGAGGCTAGCGGG
>QJVW01000147.1 GCA_003235575.1 Candidatus Eiseniibacteriota bacterium
TGGGTACGCGACTACTGGAGCGCACTTCATCCGCACTCGGCCGGCGGCGCCTACCTGAACTTCTTGACGGAGGATGACGGCGAAGATCGGATCAAGGCGACCTTTGGCAAAAACTACGATCGTCTGGTTCGGATCAAGAGGAAGTACGATCCCCGTAACGTGTTCCGAGTGAATCAGAACATCAAGCCGTAGATCCCGTAGATCCGAAGACGCGAGAGCCCCGGCGCATCGCTGCGCCGGGGTGCTTCGGCGAGAGCGGTATTTTGTGCGCTACGCCGTGGGAGGATCTTTGATCCTGTAATCCATCACGTCACGCGATCGCACGGATGCTGGCGAATTGTAGAACGAGAGCCACGTCGAGGAGGCAGTTCCAAGTCGGCTCGCGATAGATGCATGGAGGACCCTGAACTACCTCCCTCACTCCGCCGCCAGCTCACGCGGCGGAAGCGGGATTCGCTCCCAGCGCGGGACCGTGACCGACTTTGCGGCCACCCAGCCGACGAGCCCGCCAGCCACGCCTGCCAGGACGGCTCCCGCGGCGTCGGAATTTTCGGATCCTCCGTTGATCGTCGTCGCTCCGATCAGGAGTCCGATTCCCGCGCCGAGGATGCCCCCGTAGAGGCGCCGGTCCTTCCGCGTCCAGGTCGTCTCGATCCTCTCAACGTACCGCATCGGGATCTTGATCAGCCCCTGGCGCCTTTGGAGTACGAGGGTGTCGGGCTCGAACGCGACAACCGTACCCGTATACCAACTGGGACCCTCGAGGTTCGGCATGACGCGGATTGGCTGCGTCGCGCCGATCGGTCCCCACAGCCGCCCCGCGTTGTCGGTCCGCAGGGCGCTCGGTTCAATCGGTTCCCACCGGCCGGTGTGCCGTGCGCGGTCCGCGCCGCTCCCGATAGCGGCCCCGACGGCGCCAAGCGCAACGGCGAGGATGCCCATCGTGCCGGCGCGTGACGGAGTAAGATATTGGCCCGAGTTATTATCGTCCGCGGTCGAACCGAGGGCTGTGCCGAGGGCTCCTCCGATGGCCAAGCCCGTGAGCGCACCCGATGCGGTGCTCCCGGCACCCGGGCGTTCGATCTCGAGCCTCCCGATGGAGTCGAGGGGGATCGAGGAACCTCCGAATTTCCCGATAAGGACGAGTCGGCTGTCCGTCAGCGCACGAAGGCGTCCGACGACGGACTGGCCGCTATCTCCGGCCACCGTGACGCGCGCACGGGCGGGTTCGAACGGAATGAGAAACTCGCCGCTGTAAGCGGGGCTCTTCGGCTCGCTGTCGCGCGCAGGAAGCGTCACGCGGACTCCATCGCCGGACGCGACTCCTGATGGGTCCTCCGCCGCGGCACAAGGGGCCGCCAGACTGATCGCGAGTGCCATCGACATCAAGGCTATAGGTTTCATCTTACGCACCTCCTGCCGAGACCCAGGGCATCGGTGGATCTACGCGACCAGGAAATGCAGGGCCCATACCATCGGGCGTCAGGAGGTCGGCGAATCGCGCAACGAGATGGAGGGGAGTAGATTGTGATGTCACACGACCATTCAGGACGAGCGCGAAGGCCCGAAGGGCAGAATCCCCGTGGATACACTTCAAGTATCCCTCAGTCATCTTCCGGAGGGCACGTGGGCGTTGTGCTCTTCCGTTGAGAACCGTCAATCCTTGCACTGGGGCTTCGCCCTATCACCTGCCGCGCTCTCCGGGCGCGGCAGGCGTTTGCTCCCCGAAGGTAACCCCCGCTCGAACTAAGGGATTGGCGGGCCCGTGTGCCCTACTGACAGCCGGCCCGGGGGCGGCTAAAATGCCCCGCCATGCCCCTTCCCGCGAAGTCCCGCCTCGGCACCTACGAGATCGTCGGCTCCCTCGGGGCCGGGGGCATGGGCGAGGTCTATCGCGCCAAGGACCTGCGCCTGGGGCGCGAGGTCGCGATCAAGGTGCTGCCCGCGGATGTGGCTTCATCCCCCGATCGCCTCGCACGCTTCGAGCGCGAGGCGAGGACGGTCGCGGGACTCAATCACCCCAATATCGTCACACTCTATTCCGTCGAGGACGAGGACGGCATTCGCTTCCTTACGATGGAGCTGGTCGACGGCCACAGTCTCGGCGCTTCGATCACACCCGGCGGAATTCCGGTCTCCAGAGTGCTCGATCTCTCGATCCCTCTCGCCGACGCGCTCGTCGCCGCCCATGAGCGCGGGATCGTCCATCGGGATCTCAAGCCCGGGAACGTGATGGTGACCCGCGAGGGGCGGGTGAAGGTCTTGGATTTCGGTCTTGCCAAGTCGACTCGTCGCGACGAGACGGCCCAAGAGGAGACCGAAACTGGGACGACGGCATCCCCCTTATCGAGCGAGCAGCAGGTGCAGGGCACCGTCTCGTACATGGCCCCGGAACAGATCCGTGGCCAGAACGTGGATGCGCGGAGTGATGTCTTCGCGCTGGGGGTCATCATCTATGAACTCGCCTCGGGTCGTCGTCCCTTCACGGGCGAGTCGTTGGCGGACGTGAGCACTTCGATCCTGCGTGACACACCGCAGCCGCTCGGACAGATTCGGGCGGACATACCAAGCGATCTAGAACGAATCGTGGGCTGGTGCCTGGAGAAGAACCCCCGCGACCGAGTCCAAACAGCGCTGGACGTCCGACACGAGCTTCAGCGGCTGAAGCACGCTCTCGAGGGCGCGACACGCGCGGACCGGTCGCCCCAGGTCGCTTCCATCGCCGTGCTGCCGTTCGTGAATCGCAGTCGAGACGAGGAGGACGAGTATTTCTCCGACGGACTCGCGGATGAGCTCCTGAACACGCTCGCCAAGATTCGGGGGCTCAGGGTGGCGGCGCGGACGTCGTCTTTCCAGTTCAAGACGGCGAAGGAGGATGTCGCCACGATCGGTCGGAAGCTGAACGTCGCGACACTTCTCGAGGGAAGCGTCCGCAAGGCGGACAATCGGGTTCGGATCTCGGTGCAGCTCGTGAAGGTTTCGGATGGATATCACCTCTGGTCCCAGACCTACGACCGCACGCTGGAAGACATATTCGCGGTGCAGGATGACATCGCTCAGTCCGTGGTGAAGGAGTTGCGCGCGACACTCCTAGGCCAGGAGGATCCGGCCGCGAGTGAGCGGCTGAATATCGAGGTTGCGAGGGCGGCGAAGGGACGCAGCATCGATCCTGAAGCACGCCGGCTTCACCTCCTGGCCCGGCACCTTCTGGATCGTTGGACTCAAGAGGACACGACGAGGGCGATTGGATACTTGAGGGAAGCCTTGCGACGAGACTCGGACTTCGCGCTCGCCTGGGCGGAGTTGTGCCGCGCGTACCGGAGCCAAGCAGACCAGGGCTGGATTCCCGTGGCAGAGGGGTACGCCCATGCTCGCGAGGCCGTGAAACGGGCCCTCGCGCTGGAACCAGACTTGGCGGAAGGACACTCGCGGATGGGGTGGATCCAAATGTCCTACGACTGGGACTGGGCTGGTGCGGAGACATCGTACGCCCGAGCGCTGGAGCTCGCGCCCGGTAGCGCCTCCGCACTCCTCGGGGCAGGATTGCTCGCGCGCTATCTCGGGCGCCTCGAGGAGGCGATCGGGCTGTACCGCCGGGCGCTCGAACAGGATCCTCTGAGTGGAGCGGCCTATCACAATCTCGGGTGGATCCTGCACGATGCGGACCGCCTCACCGAGGCAGTGGAGGCGTACCGCAAGGCACTCGAGCTCGCACCGCAGAGGATCATCACGCATGCCCATTTCGCGCTGACCCTGCTGGCACAGGGCCGCGGCGAGGAGGCTCTCAGCGAGGCGAAGCGTGAGCCGGACAAGACGTACCGTCTGTGGGCGCTGGCGATCGTCCACCATTCGATGGGGAGAGCGGCTGACTCGGACGCCGCGCTGCAGCAAATGATCGAGAACGCGGATACGGATGCGTATCAAATCGCGGAGGTTCACGGGGCACGAGGGGAGGCGGACGCGGCGTTCCATTGGTTGGAACGCGCCCACGCGCAGCGGGACGGCGGGCTCTCTCATATGCAAGCAAGCCCACGACTCCGCTCCCTTCACGGCGATCCGCGTTGGGGATCCTGGCTCAAGAAGATGGGATTCGAGCAGCCACGCTGATCCCTGCGTGGCGCATCGTCGGCCTACACTATGGAGCGGCCCGGGCCCATGGGCTACCGCCGTCGATCTACTCGGCGATGAGTCGCTCGATAGCAGCGCGGATCCTACCCATGTCGTTCGCGCACATCGCGTGCCGCTCGGAGCCGTTATCGTCGTGATATTCCATGCCCGGATGGACGAACTGGATGACCCCGGACTTGTCCAGGATGAACGTCACCGAGGTCCCCGGTCGGGCGGGTCCCGTCCGCCACCAGTCCTTTAGGGTTCCGGTCCGCCACTTCCAGTCGATCGCTACCGGAAACGTGAACTCCCTGGCCTCCACCGCACGCCGCACGCGCGGGACGTCGAGCGGGTCATCCCTCCCGGCCTTCGGATGAAACACGCCGACCACCGTAAGGCCGCGGTCCGAGTATTCCTCGTGCAGCGCTCGAAGCGCGGGCGCGCTGCTGGCGCAGAAGGGACAGGTGTCGGTCCACCACCGAACCAGCACGACCCGTCCCTTGAGGTCCTCCAGCGACAGCGGCTCGGAGTTGAGCCACCCGTCGAACCGGAACGGGGGCGCGGCAACACCGATGCGGTCGTCACCGGCAGAGCGGTCCATGGCAGCAAGACTTGCAAGCTCCTCCGCCATACTGGCATCCGCCTCGGCCTCGGACATTCCTTCCGCGACACGAAGCTCACGCCAGTGGTCCCAGGACATCACCGTCACGTAGTTGCCACTGGGGGCCGCCTCCGAGTGGTGCGCCTCGTGGTTTCCACTTTCCTGGGCGGGCACTGCGCAC
>QJVW01000059.1 GCA_003235575.1 Candidatus Eiseniibacteriota bacterium
TCGACGATCTCCGTCACGACGCCGGCGCCGACCGTGCGGCCGCCCTCGCGGATCGCGAACCGAAGCTCCTTCTCCATCGCAATCGGCGTGATCAACTCGATCGCCAGGTCCACGTTGTCACCCGGCATCACCATCTCCCGACCCTCCGGAAGCGTCGCCACGCCCGTCACGTCCGTCGTCCGGAAATAGAACTGCGGACGATATCCCTGGAAGAACGGCGTGTGACGGCCGCCCTCCTCCTTCGTCAAAATGTACGCCGACCCCTTGAACTTCTTGTGCGGCGTCACCGACTTCGGCGCGCACACCACCATCCCGCGCTCCAAGTCGTCCTTGTCCACGCCGCGAAGCAACAACCCAACGTTGTCCCCCGCCTGCGCGTCGTCCAAAAGCTTCCGGAACATCTCCACGCCCGTCACCACCGTGTCGCGCGTCTCCCGAAGCCCCACGATCTCCACCTTCTCCCCTACCTTCACCTTCCCGCGCTCCACGCGGCCCGTTCCGACCGTGCCGCGGCCCGAGATCGAGAAGACGTCCTCCACCGGCATCAAGAACGGCTTGTCCACCGCACGCTCCGGCGTCGGAACGTACGCGTCCACCGCCTCCATCAGCTTCAGGATCGACTCGTTCGCCTTCGCGTCCTTGCCACCGGCGTCCATCGCCACCTTCGCCGACCCGCGGATCACCGGAATGTCGTCACCCGGGAACTCGTACTTCTTCAACAGCTCCCGAATCTCCAGCTCCACCAGATCCAAAAGCTCCGGATCGTCGACCATGTCGCACTTGTTCATGTACACCACGATGTACGGTACGCCCACCTGGCGCGCCAGAAGCACGTGCTCCCGCGTCTGCGGCATCGGGCCGTCCGCCGCCGACACCACCAGGATCGCTCCGTCCATCTGCGCGGCGCCCGTGATCATGTTCTTCACGTAGTCCGCGTGACCGGGACAGTCCACGTGCGCGTAGTGACGATTGTTCGTCTCGTACTCCACGTGCGCCGTCGCGATCGTGATCCCGCGCGCCTTCTCTTCCGGGGCGTTGTCGATCGAATCGTACCCGCGAACCTCGGCCTGGCCCGTCTGCGACAACACCATCGTGATCGCCGCCGTCAACGTCGTCTTCCCATGGTCCACGTGACCAATCGTGCCCACGTTCACGTGCGGCTTATTCCGCTCGAACTTCTGCTTCGCCATCGAAACGGTCCCTCCGACACACGCCGGCGCTCAAACGCCGGGGCGCTCAGCTTCCTTTTACTTTGGCGACGATCTGTTCCGCCATCGACGCCGGCATTTCCTCATAGCGTGAGAACTGCATGGAGTACACGGCCCGCCCCTGCGTGATCGAGCGAAGGCGAGTCGAATATCCGAACATCTCCGAGAGCGGCACCGATGACGCGATGACGCGGGCGTCCGAGCGCTGGAACATGCCGCCGATGCGGCCGCGCCGGCTGCTCAGGTCCCCGATCACGTCGCCCATGTACTCCTCGGGCACCACGACTTCCACGTCCATGATCGGCTCGAGGAGTTTCGCGCCGGCTCGCGCCGCCGCTTCCTTGAACGCCATGGACCCGCAGATCTTGAACGCCATTTCGGACGAGTCGACGTCGTGAAACTGTCCGTCGATCAACGCCACCTTGACGTCCACCACCGGGTAGCCGGCGACGATGCCGTTTTCCATCGCCTCCAGAATCCCGCGCTCCACCGCGGGGATGTATTCCTTGGGGATCGCGCCGCCCTTGATCTTGTTCTCCCAGACGAAACCCGTGCCCGGAGGCACCGGCTCGACCATCAGGGTGACGTCGGCGAACTGGCCGCGACCGCCCGTCTGCTTCGAGAAGCGGGTCCGCTGCTCGATGCCCTTGGAAATCGTCTCCTTGTAGGCCACCTGCGGCTTGCCGATGTTCGCCTGGACGCTGAATTCGCGCACCATGCGGTCGACGAGAATCTCGAGGTGCAATTCGCCCATTCCGGAGATCAGCGTCTGGCCCGAGTCCTCGTCCGTCTTCACCCGGAACGTGGGATCCTCGTCCTGCAACTTGCCCAACGCCGTGGACATCCGCTCTTCGTCCGTCTTGGTCTTCGGCTCGATCGCGACCTGGATGACGGGCTCCGGGAAGTGCATCTGCTCCAGGACGATCGGACTGTCCTTCATGCAGAGCGTGTCGCCGGTGTTGACGTTCTTCAGGCCCACCGCGGCGGCGATTTCGCCGCAATAGACTTCCTCGCGGTCCTCGCGCTTGTTGGCGTGCATCTCCACGATGCGGCCCAGGCGCTCGCCCGATTCCTTGTTCGCGTTATAGATGTGCGAGCCGGCCTTGACCTGTCCGGAGTAAACCCGGAAGAAGGTCAACTTCCCCACGTACGGGTCGGTCATGATCTTGAAGGCGAGCGCGGAGAAGGGCTCGTCATCGGAAACCTTCCGCTCCTCGGACTCCAGCGTCTTCGGATTCATGCCCGTCACCGGCGGCTTGTCCGCCGGCGAAGGGAGATACGCGATCACCGCGTCCAGCAGCTTCTGCACGCCCTTGTTCTTGAAGGCCGTGCCGCCGAGAACCGGAACGATCTTGCTCGAAAGCGTTCCCCGGCGAATGGCGCGGTGGATCATGTCCTCCGAAACTTCCTTGTTCTCCAGATAGGCGTGCAGCAGTTCGTCGTCGTGTTCCGCGATCGCCTCGAGAAGGTGATGGCGGGCGTCCACGGCGACCTTCATCAGGTCGCGGGGAATCTCCGACTCGATCGCCTTCGCTCCCAGGTCCTCCGACTCGTAGGTGATCGCCTTCATTTGAATCAGGTCGATCATCCCGGTGTAGACGTCGCCGAGGTGGATGGGGAACTGGAGCGGCACGGCGTTCGCGCCGAGTCGCTCGCGCATCATGTTCACGACGTAGGCGAAGTCGGCGCCGACGCGGTCCAGCTTGTTGACGAAGGCGATACGCGGGACGCCGTACTTATCCGCCTGGCGCCACACGGTTTCCGACTGGGGCTCCACGCCGCCGACGCCGCAGAACACCGCGACGGCGCCGTCCAGGACGCGCAGCGACCGCTCCACTTCGACCGTGAAGTCGACGTGGCCGGGCGTATCGATGATGTTGATCTGTGTGTCTTTCCAAAGGCAGGTCGTCGCGGCCGAGGTGATCGTGATGCCGCGTTCGCGCTCCTGCTCCATCCAGTCCATGGTAGCCGCGCCGTCATGGACCTCGCCCATGCGATGCACCTTCCCCGTGTAATAGAGGACGCGCTCGGTGAGCGTGGTTTTTCCGGCATCAATGTGGGCCATGATGCCGATATTCCGCATATGAGAAAGATCGTACAGCCGGGGCACCCGAATCCGTCCTAACTCGCTGCTACCAGCGGTAATGCGCGAATGCCTTATTGGCCTCCGCCATCTTGTGAGTGTCTTCCCGCTTCTTCACGGCTCCGCCTTCATTCTTGGAGGCGGCAATCAATTCCGCGGAGAGCCGGTCCGCCATCGTGTGGTCCGGCCGTGAACGGGCAAAGGAAATGAGCCAACGGAGCGCCAGCGCGTTGCGTCGGTCCTGACGGACCTCCACCGGAACCTGATACGTGGCACCACCCACGCGGCGCGACTTCACTTCGAGGATGGGCTTCACGTTCTGCATGGCGGTCTTGAGGACCGTCAGCCCGTCCGTGCCCGTCTTCTGTTCGATGATATCCATGGCGCCGTAGAAAATTCGCTCGGCGACGCTCTTCTTCCCTTGGATCATCAGGCTATTGATGAAGCGGGTGACCAGGACGTTGTTGTAGCGGGCGTCCGGCTTCGTCTCACGCTTCCTGATATAGGCTGCACGACGCATGACTGGTTACTGGCCTTTCTTCCGTTTCGTTCCGTACTTCGATCGGCTCTGATTGCGGCCGTCGACGCCCGAAGCGTCCAGCGTGCCTCGAACGATGTGATAGCGGACGCCGGGCAAATCCTTCACACGGCCGCCGCGGATCAACACGATGGAGTGCTCCTGGAGATTGTGCCCCTCGCCCGGGATGTACGCCGTCACCTCGAAACCGTTCGTCAGCCGCACACGCGCGACCTTGCGGAGCGCGGAATTCGGCTTCTTGGGCGTCGTGGTATAGACGCGGGTGCAAACCCCGCGCTTTTGCGGCGCGCTCTTCAAAGCCGGCGAAGCGGTCTTCGAGAGCTGCCGTTTCCGGCCTAGTCGTACGAGCTGATTCAGTGTCGGCACCTAAATCTCTCCATACCAAATGGTTTCGGGCGCAAAGAAACGTAGTCTAGTTAGCCTAAGCCGTTGCGGTCAAGCGGTTTTTGCTTCCTCCTCGTCGCCCGCCGGCTTATCCGAGTCATCTTCATCAACGGCAAGGACTTGCAGCTGCTTGTAATGGGCGGCGCCGGTCCCGGCCGGGATCAAATGACCGATGATCACGTTCTCCTTCAAGCCGCGAAGGTTGTCGGTCATGCCCAGCACGGACGCCTCCGTCAGCACGCGCGTGGTCTCCTGGAACGACGCCGACGAGATAAAGCTCTGCGTCGAGAGCGAGGCCTTCGTGATGCCGAGGAGAAGCGGCTGGTACGTCGCGGGCTGGCCGCCTTCGGCCTCCACGCGCTGCTGCTCCGCCTTCAACAGCATCTTGTCGACCTGTTCGCCCTCGAGGAAATTCGTGTCGCCCGGATCGTCGATGCGCACCTTCTGCAGCATCTGCCGGACGATCGTCTCGATGTGCTTGTCGTCGATGCGCACGCCCTGGAGTCGGTAGACCTCCTGGATCTCGTTGACCAGATATTCCTGCACCGCCTGGATCCCCTTGATCTTGAGCGTGTCGTGCGGGTTCACCGGCCCCTCGGTCAGTCGGTCGCCGGCATGGACGTAGTCGCCCTCCTGCACGTGCAGGTGCTTGCCCTGCGGAATCAGGTACTCGCGGGAGTCCGTCTCCGACACGACCAGCAGCTTCTTCATGCCTCGGCTGACGCCTCCGAACTCCACGCGGCCGTCGATCTCCGACACCGTCGCGGCATCCTTCGGCTTGCGCGCCTCGAACAGCTCCGACACACGGGGCAGACCGCCCGTGATGTCGCGCGTCTTCGAGATCTCGCGGCGGATCTTCACGACCGCCTCGCCGGCCTTGACCTCCTGGCCGTCGCGCACGAGCAGTCGCGCGCCGGTCGGCAGCGGATACGAAGCGACGCGCTTGCCGCCCGGGCTGATGACGTCGACGTGGGGATGCAGCACCTTCTCACGGTCGTCGATGATGACCATGAGGCGCAGACCCGTATTCTCGTCGACCTCGTCGCGAACGGTGACCTTCTCCTTGATATCGACGAACCGAATCGTTCCCGACTTCTCGGTGAGAATCGGCGTATTGAACGTATCCCACTCGAAGAGATCGTCGCCCGGATTGATCGCCGCGCCGTCCGTGACGTGCAGCGTCGAGCCGTACGGAGGCGAGTAGCGGTGCCGCACCTTGCCCTCGGCATCCTGCAATTCGATCTGCCCCTTGTGGCCGACGACGACCAGCTGGCCCGACTCGCGCTCCACGAGTTCCAACTCGCGGAAGACGAGGGTGCCGGCCACCTTGGCCTTGATCTTCGACTGCTCGACGATGCGGCTGGCGGTGCCGCCGATATGGAACGTCCGGAGCGTCAGCTGCGTGCCGGGCTCGCCGATCGACTGCGCGGCGATGACACCCACCGCTTCGCCGATCTCCACCATGCGCCCCGAAGCCAGGTTCCGTCCGTAGCACTTGCCGCAGACGCCGCGCGGCGCCTCGCACTTGAGGACCGACCGCAGATGCACCTTCTCGATGCGTCCGCTGTCCTCGATCGCCTCCGAGGCCGCCTCGTCGATTTCCTCTCCGGCCCGCACCAGCGTGTCGCCGGTGATCGGGTCCACGATGTCCTCGACGGTGACGCGCCCGAGCACGCGGTCCGCCAGCGGCTCGATGATCTCCTCGCCTTCCTTCAGCGGGCCGACCTCGATGCCGGTCACGGTGCCGCAGTCCTCGATGTTGACGATGACGTCCTGCGCGACGTCCACCAGACGGCGCGTCAGGTAGCCGGCATCCGCGGTCTTGAGCGCGGTGTCGGCCAGACCCTTCCGGGCGCCGTGCGTCGAGACGAAGTACTCGAGCACCGTCAGCCCTTCCTTGAAGTTGTGAATAACCGGCGACTCGATGATTTCGCCCAGGCCGCCCGTGATCTTCTTCTGGGGCTTGGCCATCAGCCCGCGCATGCCGGCGAGCTGGCGAATCTGCTCCTTGGTGCCTCGGGAGCCCGAGTGCGCCATCATGTAGATGGGGTTGAACCCGTCGCGGTCGGTCGCGAGGCCGTGGAACGTCTCCTCCTCGACCTCGGTCGTCACCAGCGTCCAGGTGTTGATGACCTGGTTGTAACGCTCGCTGTCGGTGATGACGCGCTGCTGATACTGGCGATTGATCGACGTCACCTCGCCCTGCGCGCGCGCGATGATTTCGGCCTTGGTCGGCGGGATCATGATGTCGTCGATCCCGACCGTGATGCCCGCCTGCGTGGCGTAGGTGAAGCCGAGGTTCTTCAGCGAATCGAGAATGACGGCCGTCGCCTTGTTGCCCAGCGCGCGGTGGCAATCGCCGACCAGCGTTTCCAGGGCCTTCTTGTCCATCTCCACGTTCTTGAAGGCCACGCCCCACGGCTCCAGCACTTCGTGGAAGAGCACGCGGCCGACCGTGGTCTCGGCGCGATTGCCGTCGATGCGAACGGTGATGGGGTCGTGCAGCTGCGCCATCTTGTGGTCGTACGCCGCGCGCACTTCGCCGGGGCTGGCGTAGAACTTCCGCTTCTCCCCCTCGCGCAGCGAACGGGCCTTGGTCATGTACGAACAGCCGAGAACGATGTCCTGGCTGGGCGTGGCGACCGGGCGACCGCTCGACGGCAACAGGATGTTGTTCGTCGAGAGCATCAGGGTCCGGCACTCGATTTGCGCTTCGAACGAGAGCGGGACATGGACGGCCATCTGATCACCGTCGAAGTCGGCGTTGAACGCCGAGCAGACCATCGGATGGATCCGGATGGCCTTTCCTTCGACCAGCACGGGCTCGAACGCCTGAATGCCCAGCCGGTGAAGGGTCGGGGCGCGGTTCAACAGAACCGGGTGTCCCTTGATGATCTCGCCGAGGATGTCCCACACCTCGGGACGCTCGCGCTCGACGAGCCGCTTCGCGCTCTTCACCGTCTGCACGAAGCCCTTGTCCTCGAGCTTCCGGATGATGAACGGCTTGAACAGTTCGAGCGCCATGTTCTTGGGGAGCCCGCACTGGTGCAATTTCAATTCCGGACCGACGACGATGACCGAACGGCCCGAGTAGTCCACGCGCTTGCCGAGCAGGTTCTGACGGAACCGGCCCTGCTTCCCCTTCAGCATGTCGCTGAGGGACTTGAGCGGGCGATTGCCCTGGCCGCGCACGGCCCGGCTGCGGCGCCCGTTGTCGAAGAGCGCGTCCACCGCCTCCTGGAGCATCCGCTTCTCGTTCCGGAGGATGACCTCCGGCGCGCGAATGTCCATCAGCTTCTTGAGCCGGTTGTTGCGGTTGATCACCCGGCGATACAGATCGTTCAGGTCGGAGGTGGCGAACCGGCCGCCCTCCAGCGGAACCAGCGGGCGCAGATCCGGCGGCAGGACCGGAATCACCTCGAGGATCATCCACTCGGGGCGATTGCCGCTCTGGCGGAACGCTTCCACGATCCGAAGACGCTTCAGCGTCTCCTTCTTGCGCTGCACGGAGTTCTCGATCTTGGCGATGGCGCGCAACTCCGCCGACAACTCGTCGAGATCGATTTCCGTCAGGAGATCCCGGATGGCCTCGGCGCCCATCTTGGCCCCGAAGGCGATCGACTCGTCCTGCGTCAGTTCGTAGTACTCGTCCTCGGACAGGAGCTGCTTCTTCTTGAGTCCGCTGGTGCCCGGGTCGAGCACGACGTAGGACTCGTAGTACAGCACCCGCTCCAGTTCGCGGATCGACATGTCGAGGAGGTGCCCGATGCGGCTGGGGACCGCCTTGAAGAACCAAATGTGCGAGACCGGCACGGCCAGGTTGATGTGACCCAACCGCTCCCGGCGGACCTTGGCCTGCGTGACCTCCACGCCGCAGCGGTCACAGATGACGCCGCGATAGCGGATGCGCTTGTACTTGCCGCAGGAACACTCCCAGTCCTTCACCGGACCGAACGTCTTCTCGCAGAAGAGACCGTCACGCTCGGGCTTGAACGACCGATAGTTGATGGTCTCCGGCTTCGTCACTTCGCCGTGCGACCACGACCGCATGATCTCGGGCGACGCCAGCATGATGCGAATCATGTTGAACGACATCCGGCGCCGCATGAAATCGCGGTCGTCGGGACGCGTCAACGAGAAGCGCTGGCGTTCCGTTGCGAGGGGTGACTTGATTCCGAACAGTTCCTGCATCGTCGCGTTGCCTCCTGGATTAGGCCTCGTCGCGAAGCTGAACGTCCAAGCAGAGGCTTTGGAGCTCCTTCACGAGTACGTTGAAGGACTCCGGCGTGCTGGGCTCGGGCGGGTTTTCGCCCTTCACGATCGCTTCGTAGATGCGCGACCGGCCCGTCACGTCGTCCGACTTGACCGTAAGGAGCTCCTGTAGGGTGTAGGCGGCCCCGTACGCTTCGAGCGCCCACACCTCCATTTCTCCAAATCGCTGACCGCCGAACTGCGCCTTGCCGCCCAGCGGCTGCTGGGTGACCAGGGAGTAGGGCCCGATGGAACGAGCGTGGATCTTGTCGTCCACGAGGTGCGACAGCTTCATCATGTAGATGTAGCCGACCGTCACCCGCTGGTCGAACGGCTCGCCCGAACGTCCATCGTAGAGCACCGTCTTGCCGTCCTCGGGAAGGTTCGCGTCCCGCAGGCAGGCCTTGATTTCGTCGACCGACGCGCCGGCGAAGACCGGTGTCGCCACCGTGGTCCCCAGCTCCCGCGCGGCCCACCCGAGGTGCGTCTCCAAGATCTGGCCGATGTTCATACGCGACGGCACGCCCAGCGGGTTCAGAACCATGTCCACCGGCGTTCCGTCCGGGAGGTACGGCAGATCCTCCTCGGGGAGGATCTTGGCGACGACGCCCTTGTTGCCGTGGCGTCCCGCCATCTTGTCGCCGACGGAAAGCTTGCGCTTCTTGGCGACGTAGACCTTGACGAGCTTCACGACGCCCGGGGGCAGCTCGTCCCCGCGCGTGACCTTTTCGATTTCCTTTTCGAGGTTCTTCTCCACGCGGTCCAGCGCGCGCGCCGCTCCTTCCATGAGATTCCAGAAGCGGTCGTTCACCGTGTCGTCCCGCGTCACCGGCGTCCGGTACGGAATGGAATCGAAGTCCGCCGCCGCCAGGAAGTCCTCGTCGATCTTCTTGCCGGACCGGGCCGTCGCTTCCTCGCCCTCGAGCCACTTGTTCACGTACTCGCCGAGGACGATCTTGGCGATTTCCGCCGCCCGCGTTTCCAGCACGCGATCCCGATCGCGCTTCGCGGCGCGCCGGAGTCGCTCGATCTTCTTCTTCTCCTGCTTCTTGGTCGTCTCGTCCTTCTCCCGGCGGCTGAACACCTTGGTGTCGATCACGACGCCGTCCATCCCCGGGGGAGCCTTGAGCGAGGCGTCGCGAACGTCGCCCGCCTTCTCGCCGAAGATCGCGCGCAGCAGGCGCTCCTCCGGCGTCAGATCGGTCTCGCCCTTCGGCGTGACCTTGCCGACCAAGATGTCGCCCGCGCGAACGCGCGCGCCGATCCGCACGATGCCCTCTTCATCGAGGTTCTTGACCGAATCCTCGCTGACGTTGGGAATCTCGCGCGTGATTTCCTCGGCGCCCCGCTTCGTGTCGCGGACCTGAAGTTCGAATTCCTCGATATGGATCGAGGTGAAGCGGTCGTCCTTGATCAGGCCTTCGGAGACGAGAATCGCGTCCTCGAAGTTGTAGCCGCCCCACGGCATGAAGGCGACGATGACGTTGGCGCCGAGCGCCAGTTCACCGTTGCGGGTCGCGGCCCCGTCGGCCAGCAGCTGACCCTTCTTCACACGGTCCCCTTCGGCGACGACCGGGCGCTGGTTCAGGCACGTGTCCTGATTCGACCGCTTGAATTTGGTGAGACGATAGGTGTCGACGCCGGCCAGTTCCGTGTAGTCCATCGCGGTGGCCTTGCCGTCGACCTGGTCGTACCGAACCCAGATCTGGTCGCCGGCCACGGCCTCGACCGTGCCGCCCCGCTTCGCGAGCACCAACGCGCCGGAGTCCTCCGCGACCTTTCCTTCCAGACCGGTTCCGACCAGCGGCGCGTCCGTGAACAGGAGCGGCACCGCCTGGCGCTGCATGTTGGAGCCCATCAGGGCGCGGTTCGCGTCGTCGTGTTCCAGGAACGGAATCAGCGCCGCCGCCGGAGACACCAGCTGGATCGGCGAGATGTCCATGTAGTCGACATCCTTCGGGTCGGCGATCGGGAACTCGCCGCGCTCACGAACCACCTGGGTCCCGCCCAGCTTCGCGTTCTCGTCCACGGGCGCGTTCGCCTGAGCGATCTTGTACTGATCCTCCACGTCGGCGGAGAGGAAGTGGACCTGCTTGCGGTCCACGGTCGCGGTCTCCACCTTGCGGTAGGGGGTTTCCAGGAAGCCGAGATCGTTCACCCGCGCGTACGTGGCGAGCGACGAAATGAGTCCGATGTTCGGCCCTTCCGGCGTTTCGATCGGGCACATGCGGCCGTAGTGCGTGTAATGGACGTCGCGCACCTCGAAGCCCGCGCGATCGCGCGTGAGTCCGCCCGGCCCGAGAGCCGAGAGGCGCCGCTTGTGCGTCAGTTCCGCCAGCGGATTGGTCTGATCCATGAACTGCGAGAGCTGGCTGGACCCGAAGAAGCTCTGGATCACCGCGGAGATCGTCCGCGCGTTGATCAGATCGTACGGCGTCACCTGTTCCGCGTCCTGCAGCGTCATCCGCTCGCGGATGATCCGCGCCATGCGCGCGAGGCCGACGTTGAACTGGTTCGCCAGAAGCTCGCCCACCGCCCGGACCCGGCGGTTGCCGAGATGGTCGATGTCGTCCGTCGCGACCGGCAGCCCCACGACTTCGGTGCCGAGGCGCAGGTACATGAGGTACGTCAGGATGACGATGAAGTCTTCCGGGCAAAGCGTCGTCTGGCTGTCGTCCGGCACGGAGAGGCCCAACCGCTTGCGCTTCTCCTTCGGACCGAGCAGAAGCTCGTGCGGAAGCTTGCGGTTCAGCTTGTACCGGCCGACCTTGGCCAGGTCGTAGCGCTTGGGATTGAAGAAGAGCTTCTTCAAGATGTCGCGCGCCGTATCCGCACGCGGAGGCTCACCCGGGCGCAGCAGGTTGTAGATTCGGGTCAGCGCCTCGTCTTCGGTCTTCGTCGAGTCCTTCTTCAGCGTGTTGCGCAGGATGTCGGCTTCGTCCCGGTGCGCGATGACGAACGTCTTGACCGTCGTGAATCCCGCGCGGCGCAGCCCCTCGATGCGCTCCATCGAAAGGATTTCGTTCGCCTCGAGCAGGACCTCGCCCGTCTTGTCGTCGACCACGTCCTCGGCGGATACCTTGCCCAGCGCGTCCGGCTCCTTCTTGGAGCGCGGCCCGCCGATTTCCTCCTCCTCCGTCTCGTAGAACAGACCGAGGATCTCGCGATCGGTCACGTAGCCGAGCGCCTTGAGGAGCACCGTCACCGGCAGCTTCCGCTTGCGGTCGATGTGGACGTACATGATGTCGTTCACGTCGAGGCTGAACTCGACCCAGGAACCGCGATACGGGATGATGCGCGCCGTGAAGAGCTTCTTGCCGCTCGGGTGGATCGTCTCGTCGAAGAAGACGCCCGGAGAGCGGTGCAGCTGGCTCACGATCACGCGCTCGGCGCCGTTGATGATGAACGTCCCCTTATCGGTGATGACGGGGAGCTCGCCGAGATACACCTCCTGCTCGATGATGCTCTTGTCCTTCTTCCCCTCCTCGGAGTCCTCGCGGACACGGAGGCGGAGCGTTGCCTTCAGCGGGACGGAAAACGTCAAATCCCGCTCCTGGCACTCGTCGACCGAATACTTCGGCTCGCCCAGATCGAACCGGACGAACTCCAGCGAGAACGTCTCCCGCGGATCACTGATCGGGAAGACGCTCGTGAAGACCTCCTGAAGCCCCTCGTTCTTGCGCTTCGCGGGGTCCACGTCGGCCTGTAGGAAATTCCGGAACGAGTCAAGCTGGACGTCGAGGAGATTGGGGATTTGCAGATCCCACTCTCGATCGATCTTGCTGAAGCTCCGTCGATCCTTGGCGCGGTTGATTTTCACGTCGATGCCACCCTCTGGTTCACGGCCCGTGTTCGTGTCGCGGGAAGCACTACTTCACCTCGACGGAAGCTCCCTGCTCTTCCAGCTTCGCCTTGACGCTGGCCGCTTCTTCCTTCGTGACCTTCTCCTTCACGGCCTTCGGCGCTCCGTCCACGAGATCCTTCGCCTCCTTGAGGCCAAGACCCGTCAGCTCGCGCACGACCTTGATCACGTTGATCTTCTTGTCGCCGGCCGCCGTGAGCACGACATCGAACTCCGTCTGCTCCTCCGCCACAGCCGCACCGCCTCCCTGCATCATGCCCGCGCCAGCCATCATCATCGGGGCCGCCGCCGTCACGCCGAAATGCTCCTCGAGCTTCTTCACGAGGTTCGAGACCTCGAGCATCGTCATGCCTTCGAGAATGCTGATGACCTGCTGATCCTTCGTCGCCGTATCCACTGATGTTTCCTCCTTCGTGTCCCCGGGCAAGGCCTCGGGGTCGTCCCCGGGACTTACCCTTGCTTCTTCTTACCGATGGCGTCGATGACTCCGACCATTTGCCGGAGCGAGCCCGAAAGCACGCCGACGAACCCCTGCATCGGGGAGCGGAGCGCACCGATGAATTGTCCCAGCAGCACCTCGCGCGGAGGCAGGAGCGCCAGGGTCTTGATTCCTTCGGCGTCGTAGAGGTGTCCGCCCACCCAGGCCGCCTTCAGCGCGGGTCGTTGGAACTCCTTGGCGCAGTCCGACAGGATCTTCGCCGCGGCGACTTCGTCCTCGCCGAAGGCGAAACCGGTCGGTCCTTCCAGATACGGATCCAGCGCCTCGACGCCGCGGGCGCGCAGCGCGCGCTTCGCCAGCGTGTTCTTCGCGACGACGTACGTCACATTCGCCTCGCGGAACTTGCGCCGCATCTTCGTCGCCTGCTCGACGTTCATTCCCTGGAAATCGGCCAGGTAGATGGACGAGGACTGGGCGACCAGTTCCTCGAGCGCGGCGACGGCTTGTTCTTTTTCAGCGGTGGCCATGAACGTGACCTCTTTCCGTGCTGCCGGTTCGTTGGGTTCCTGCCGGCCGCTAGGCCTTCAGGCTCGACTGAATCGCGACGGGGTCCAGGCGCACCGCCGGTCCCATCGTCGAACTGATCGTGATGCTGCGCACGTACTGGCCCTTCGCCGACGGCGGTCGCACGCGGATGACCTCGCGCAGGAACGTCTCCATGTTCTGCTGGAGCTGCTCGTTGCCGAACGACGCCTTGCCGACCGGCGCGTGCAGATTCCCCGCCTTGTCGACGCGGTACTCGATCTTGCCGGCCTTCATCTCGCGGACGGCCTTGGCGACGTCCATCGTCACCGTGCCGCTGCGCGGGTTCGGCATCAGACCCCGCGGGCCCAGGACGCGGCCGAGCTTGCCGACCTCGCCCATCATGTCCGGCGTGGCGATGATCGTGTCCACGTCCGTCCATCCCTCGTTGAGCTTCTTGATGTATTCGTCGGATCCGACGAAATCGGCGCCCGCATCCTTCGCTTCGCGCTCCTTCTCGCCCTTGGTCAGGACCAGGACCCGAACCTTCTTCCCCGTGCCGTGCGGCAACACCACCGTGCCGCGAACCTGCTGGTCCGCGTGCCGGGGATCGACGCCCAACCGCATCGCCACTTCGACCGTTTCGTCGAACTTGGCGGTCGCGGTCGACTTCAACTTCGCGACGGCGCTTCCGAGATCGGAGAGCCTTTCCGCCCCCACGGCCTCGGTCGCGTTCCGGAACCGCTTTCCTAGTTTCATGGCCGCCCTACCCTTCGATCTCGATGCCCATGCTGCGGGCGGTGCCTTCCACCATGCGCATGGCCATCTCGACATCGTTGGCGTTGAGGTCCGGCCGCTTGAGCACGGCGATTTCCTTGACCTGCTCCTTCGTGACCTTCGCCACCTTGTTCCGATTGGGAACGCCCGATCCCTTGGCGACCCCCGCCGCGCGCTTCAGCAACACGGCCGCCGGGGGCGTCTTGGTGATGAACGTGAAGGAACGGTCGGTGTAGATCGTGATGACAACCGGAATGATCAACCCAGCCTGGCTTTGCGTCTTGGAGTTGAACGCCTTGCAAAACTCCATGATGTTCGCGCCGTGCTGGCCGAGCGCGGGCCCGATCGGCGGAGCCGGTGTCGCGCTCCCCGCGGGCACCTGCAGCTTCACCAGGGCCTGGATCGGTTTTGTCTTCGCCATGGGAATCCTTTCACTCACGCGGGGTCGCCCCCGCTCCCACGTGACGCGTGGTGGCGTGCGGTCGGGCCTACGCCCGCCGCGTCGTCCGGCCGCTTAGACCGGTTGGACCTGCAAGAAGTCGAGTTCGACCGGGGTGGCGCGTCCGAAGATCGACACCATGACCTTGACCTTCTGACGCTCGGGATTCACCTCGTCCACCACGCCGGTGAAATCGGTGAAGGGACCGTCGATAACCTTGACGTGCTCGCCCGACTTGAACGGAACTTCGGCGCTCCCGCGCATGCGGCCGCCGGTTTCCATGTGGCCGAGAATGCGCTTCACCTCGGCCTCGCGGAGCGGGACCGGATCCTGCCCGGATCCGACGAACCGGGTGACGCCGGGCACGTTCTGCACGACCAGCCGGGTCTCCTGGTTCAGGTCCATCTCGACGAGCACGTAACTTGGAAACGTCTTTCGCTTCGACGTAATCCGCTTCCCGTCCTTCATCTCGGCGAATTCCTCGGTTGCGACGAGGATTTGGCCGAAATTGGATTCGAGCGCCGCGGCGTGAATGGCGCGCTCGAGGTTCGCCTTGACCTTGTTCTCGTGACCCGAATACGTATGGACCACATACCAGTGCATCGTGCTCGTTCCCTCGCTCACGTCAGCCGACCAACTTCAGGATCGCTTCGAAGGCGTACGCCAAACCGCGATCGATGATGCCGATGAACACGGCGACGAGCACGACCATCACCACGACCACGACCGTGTGCTGGCGCAACTCCTCGCGGGTGGGCCAGCTCACCTTGCTCATCTCCAGGCGAACTTCCTTGATGTACTCGCGCACGCTTTGCAGCGGGTTTGACCGCGCATCGCTTTTCTCTGCGGTTGGTTCCGTTCGCACGGATCCCCTTTCCGTCCCCGAAAACATGGGTGGCAGGCCAGGAGGGATTTGAACCCCCGACACCCGGTTTTGGAGACCGGTGCTCTAACCGGACTGAGCTACTGGCCTATCCGTCGGCGCGGCGCCATCCGGCGCCTTACCGGGTCTCTTTATGCGGCGTATGCTTCCGGCAGCGCGGGCAGTACTTCTTCCACTCCACGCGGTCCGGATGCTTCCGCTTGTTCTTGGTGTTGGTGTAGTTCCGCTCCTTGCACTCTCCGCAAGCAAGCGTGATCTGGTCCCGCATGACCGACGTCCTCCGATCGAAACTACTCGACGATCTCCGTCACGACGCCGGCGCCGACCGTGCGGCCGCCCTCGCGGATCGCGAACCGAAGCTCCTTCTCCATCGCAATCGGCGTGATCAACTCGATCGCCAGGTCCACGTTGTCACCCGGCATCACCATCTCCCGACCC
>QJVW01000022.1 GCA_003235575.1 Candidatus Eiseniibacteriota bacterium
GTATCGAGGCCTCCCGCGACCAGGCGCCCGCGGAGGTGCACCCGGCGGCTTCGCGCGTGGAACTGGAGGGCTTCGTCGCGGACGTCGTCGGCGCCTCCGCCTCCCGGCCGACACTGGTGTTCGACGTGGAACGCGTCCGCGTCGGCGACCGGGAGCGCGTCATGCGCGCACGCGTGGCGGCGCGGTGGCCCGGCGGTTCGCCCCCGCCGACCTGGGCGGCCGCGGGGACCGCGCTTCGGCTGAAGGGAGCGCTCCGGCCCCCGGAAGATGCTCGAAACCCGGGGGGCTACGCGCCGCGCGGCAGGCTCGCACGAGCGGGAATCGCCGCGACGATCGACGTCGACCCCGATGGCGTGACGGCGTGGTCGCCGCCACGCGACCAGTCGGCGCTCCGACGGACTCCGTGGAGGCCGCTCCTCGCGGCGGGGCGCCGCGCGATCGCCGACCGCTTCGAGGCTGCCGCGGGTCCGCGCGCCGCCGCGCTCGCCCGGGGCATGCTGCTAGGCGACCGCGGCGGAATCGAGCCCGACATGCGGACGTCGTTCCGAAACGCCGGCACGCTTCACATCCTGTCGATTTCGGGTCTGCACGTCTGCCTCATCGCGGGGTTCCTGGCCGCGGGCGCGCGCGCCTTGGGGCTGGGCGCCGCCGGGGCCATGTCCCTGGAATTGGCGGGCCTTGCGCTCTACGTCCTCTTCGTCGGCGCGCCGCCGCCGGCCCTGCGCTCCGCGCTCCTCTGGACGCTCTCGCGCGGATCGAGGCTCGTGGGACGTGGTTCGAACGCCCTGGCCGGGTGGGGCGCGGCCGGGCTGGTGCTGCACCTGGCGGCGCCCACTCTTCTCCACGAACTCGGGTTCGCGCTTTCGTTCGGCGCGGTGCTGGGATTGCATGCGGGCGCCGCGATCGCGCCGGGCCCCGTGCCCGGCGCCGAGGGGTCGCGCCTACGACGGGCGCGCCGCGCGCTCCTCACCGGCGTCGCGGCGGGCGCGGGCGCTTCGATCGGGACGCTTCCGGTCGAGGCGACGTCGTTCGGATCGATCCCCGTCATGGGGCCGATCGCCAATCTCGCCGTCATTCCCCTCACCGGCCTCTTCCTGGCCGAGTCGATTCTGGTCGCGGTCGCGGCGTGGACCGCGCCGGTTCCGGTCGTGGAACTCCTCGGGAGCGCGCTCGATGGGCTGGCGTTCGTGCTCACCACGGTAAACGACGCCCTCGGCGGACGCGTCGAGCCGTTCGCGCTGCACGTCGTTCCGTCCCTCGGGGCATCGGCGGTCTCGTGGACGGCCTTGCTCGCTGCCGCCTGCCTCGGCGCCGGCCGCGCCATGCGCGGAAATCGCGGCCGTCGCGCCGTCGCCGCGCTCCTGCTCGCGGTGGCGGCGATCGCACCGGTCGTAGCGCTGCCCCCGTCGACGCAAGCGGGGCCCGCGCCGGACGTGCCGCCGACGCTGCTCCTTCTCGACGTGGGGCAGGGGGACGCCGCGATTCTACTGGGAGGGGATGGTGGGGCCGTGCTCGTGGACGCGGGACCGCGCGGGGCGTTTCGGGACGAGGGACGGCTCACGGTCGAGCCGGCGCTGCGGGCGGAGGGCGTGCGCCGGGTGGTCGCGGCCGTCTCCTCGCACGGCCACCGCGATCACGAGGGAGGGCTTCTCTGGCTCGCCCGCCGCGGGTGGCTGCGCGACGTCGTGGAAAACGGCGGTCCGTCGCGGGACCGGGACCTTTGGCGCGTGGCGGTCTCGGCGGCGGGGGGCCGGTCCGGCGAACCCGATTCGGGCGGGACTCGGTTCGAGATGCAGGGTTGGAGCGCCCGGGTGGCCGGTCCTCGGCGCGCCGCGGCGGAACCCGCGCGCCCGGCCAGCGCGAACACGAAGGAGAACGATCGCTCCCTGGTCGCGGTCGCGACGGCGCGAGACGCCGGCGAGACCGGCCGCGACGCGGCGGGCTGGACGGTGCTTCTCCCCGGAGATCTGGAGCGCGCGGGCGAAGCCGCGTGGCTCCGCGCCCCACTCGTGACGACCGCCGACGTCCTCAAGGTGCCGCACCACGGCAGCGGCACGTCCAGCACGCCCGACTGGGTGGCGCGGGTTCGGCCCCGGCTCGCCGTCGTATCCGTCGGCGCGCGGAACCGATACGGCCATCCGGCCACCACGACGCTCTCGCGCTATCGGCGCGCCGGAGCGAGGGTCGCGCGCACGGACCGGGAGGGGGCGATCCGGGTCACGGGACGCCGGGGCGAGATTTGGATATCCACGCGCTCCCATCCCGCCCCGCGACGCCTCTCCAAGCGCGGGGAGGCCACGATAACTCCTTGTTTCGATTTCCCTTGAGCGACTTTTCGCCCCGTGATATCCCTCATGGATGAAACCGCTGCGGCTCTTTCTTCTCGCCTCGGGTCGCGGCAGCCACGCCGTCAATTTGATCCACGCGGTCAGGGATGGGCGTCTCCGAGGCTCGGTGCTGCGAGTGCTATCGGACCGTCCCGACGCGCCCGTGCTCCGAGAATCACGCGCGCTGGGCGTGCCGGTCTCGGTCCTGGAGCCGCAACGGGCCGGCGCGAGGCTCGCGCCCGAAGCGGAGCAGGCGCTCCTAGCGTGCATCGAAGCGGAGCGTCCGACGGTGATCGCGCTCTGCGGCTTCATGAAACTCCTTCGCGGATCGACGCTCGACCGCGTGGGTGTTCCGGTTCTCAACGTCCATCCCTCGCTCCTCCCGGCGTTCCGCGGGCTGGACGCGCAGCGGCGGGCGATCGAAGCAGGGGTTCGCGAGACGGGCGTCACCGTCCACCTCGTGGACGCTGGGATGGATACCGGTCCCGTGCTGCTGCAGCGGACGCTGTCGATCCGCCCGGGCGAGAGCGCCGAGCAACTGGCGGCGCGACTTCTTCCGATCGAGCACGAGGCCTACATCGAAGCGCTGCGGCGCTGGCAAGAAGGAGACAGCATGACCGAATCACAACGCGCCCTCCGCGAGGTCACCCTCGCCGATCGCGCCCCCGACTATCGCGGCAAGGTGCGGGACCTCTACCTCCTCGGCGACGCCATGCTGCTGGTCGCCACGGACCGCCTATCGGCCTACGACGTGATCCTGGGGGAAGGCATTCCGGGCAAGGGCCGCGTCCTCACCCAGATTTCCAAGTTCTGGTTCGAGAAGCTCGCGGGGCTCGTGCCGAATCACTACATCTCGTGCGACGTCGGGTCGTTCCCGGAGCCGTTCCGCTCGCGTCCCGATCTGTTCGCCGGCCGTTCCATGCTCGCGAAGCGGGCCGAGCGGTTCGACGTCGAGTGCGTCGTCCGGGGGTACCTGGCGGGATCGGGGTGGAAGGAGTATCAGGAATCGGGCGAGGTGTGCGGCGTGCGTCTTCCCGCCGGTCTGTCGCTCTCGTCGAAATTGCCGGAGCCGATCTTCACGCCGGCGACGAAGGCGGACGAGGGGCACGACGAGAACATCTCGTTCGACCGCATGAAGACGATCGTGGGCGCGAAGCGGGCCGAAGAGCTGCGCGCGACGAGCCTCGCGATCTACAACGCGGCGGCGGAGCACGCGGCCGACTGCGGGCTGATCCTCGCCGACACGAAATTCGAATTCGGGGAGCGCGACGGGGAGATCATGTGGATCGACGAGGCGCTCTCCCCCGACTCCTCGCGCTACTGGCTCCGTTCGACCTATCGCGAGGGCGTGGCGCAGGATTCGTTCGACAAGCAGGTGATTCGCGATTATCTCGATTCGATCCAATGGAATCGGACGCCGCCGCCCCCGGCTCTGCCGCCGGAGGTCGTCGCGAAGGCCGCCCGGCGGTACGAGGAGGCGTTGGAGATGATCGTCGGCACGAACGTGGCCGGACCCAAGGCGGCGCGGTGAACGGAATTCGCATCGGCCGCGCGCTCCTTTCGGTGAGCGACAAGACCGGCTTGGCGGAGTTCGCCCACGGGCTGGCGCGCCACGGCGTGAAGATCGTCTCGACGGGGGGGACCGCGACCACGCTGCGCGAGGCGGGCATCGTCGTGCGCGACGTCTCGGAGGTGACCGGATTCCCGGAGATGTTCGACGGAAGGGTGAAGACGCTTCACCCGATGATCCACGGCGGGATTCTCTACCGGCGCGGGCACGCGAAGGACGAGGAGGACCGGCACCACCACGGCATCGTTTCCATCGATCTCGTCGTCGTGAATCTCTACCCGTTCGAGGCGACGATCGCGAAGCCCGGCGTCGCCGACGCCGAGGCCGTGGAGCAGATCGACATCGGCGGGCCGGCCTTGATCCGCGCCGCGGCCAAGAACCACGCGCACGTCGTGGTCGTCGTCGATCCGGGCCAGTACGATGCGCTGCTCGCCTCGCTCGACGCGGGTGGCGGCGCCGTGCCCGCGTCGCTCGCGCGGTCGTTCGCCGCCGCGGCGTTCGCGCGCACGGCGGCGTACGACGCGACGATCGCGGGGTACCTGGAACGAACGGGCGAGACCGCCGGGACGGCCGCCCCCGACGCCGGCGCGCTGCCGGAGCGCCTCGAGGGCTCGTACCGGCTCCTCCAGCGGCTTCGCTACGGCGAGAACCCGGGGCAGGAGGGGGCGCTCTACGCGCCGAAGGCCGGCGGACCGATCGAGCGCCTGGCGCAGATCCGCGGAAAGGCGCTCTCCTACAACAATCTTCTCGACGTGGAGGGTGTGCTGGGCCTTCTCCACGAGTTCGAGGAGACGGCCGCCGTCGTGGTGAAGCATCGAAATCCGTCGGGCGCGGCGATGGCCGGCAGCGCGGCCGACGCGATTTCCCTCGCACGCGACGGCGACGCGCTCTCGGCGTTCGGGGGCATCCTCGGCATCAACCGGGCGCTCGACGACGCCGCGCTCGACGCGATCGGCTCCTTCTTCTTCGAGGTGGTCCTGGCGCCCGAGATCACGGCCAGCCCCGAGCGTCTGGCGGCGCTGCGCAAGAACCTCGTCGTGCTGGACGTGCCGGGACTCCTGCGGGACGCGGCGGGCGGCGCGGCGACGCGGGGCCTGCTCGGCGGCATGCTCGCGCAAACACGCCCGGGCGTCCCGCGCTTCGACTCCTGGACGCAGGCCACCAAGCGCGCGCCGACCGACGCGGAGCGCGCCGACCTCCGCTTTGGTTGGAAGGTGACGCGGCACGTCGTCTCGAATGCGATCGTGATCGCGAAGGGCGGGCGGACGATCGGCATCGGGGCGGGGCAGTCGTCGCGGGTCGATGCCGTGCGCCTCGCGCTTCTCAAGGCCGAGCGCTCGGGGCATGACGTCCGCGGGGGCGTCCTTCTTTCCGACGCGTTCTTTCCCTTCTCCGATTCGGTGGAGCTCGCGGCCCAGGCCGGGATCGCCGCGATCGCCCAGCCGGGCGGGTCCGTCCGCGATGCCGAGTCGATCGCCGCGGCCGATGCTGCGGGGATGGCGATGCTCCTGACCGGCGAACGGTGCTTCCTCCATTGAGCCACGAACTCCTCCTCATCCTCGACTACGGCAGCCAGTACACGCAGTTGATCGCCCGCCGCGCGCGGGAACTGGGCGTCTACTCGGAAGTCCACGGCCCCCACGTCACCGCGGAGCAGCTCGAGCGCTGGAAACCGAAGGCGATCATCCTGTCCGGGGGACCGATGAGCGTGCTGGAGACCGGCGCGCCGGGGCTTCCGGCGGGCGCCCTGGAAGCGCGAATCCCGGTTCTCGGGGTCTGCTACGGCATGCAGCTCCTGGCGCACGCGCTGGGGGGCCGCGTCACGCCCAGTTCGCGGCGCGAGTACGGCATGGCGACGCTCGACATCGAGCGGCAGGGGACCATCCTCCAGGGAGTTCCGGCGACGAGCCGCGTGTGGGCGAGTCACGGGGACACCGTCGAATCCCTCCCCAGCGGCTTCGTCCGGCTGGCGGGGACCGATACGGTGGCGCTGGCGGCCGCCGAGGACGTCGAGCGCGGCTACTACGCGGTTCAGTTTCACCCCGAAGTCGCGCACACGGACGAGGGTATTCGCATCCTCCGGAACTTCCTCTTCGAGATCTGCGCGTTCCGGGGCGACTGGACGATGGGCAAAGTCCTGGAGGAACAGACGGCCGCGATCCGCGCGCAGGTGAAGGACGGGCGCGTGATCTGCGGACTGAGCGGCGGCGTCGATTCCTCGGTCGTCGCGGCGCTCCTGCACCAAGCGATCCCCGGGCACGTCCGCGCGGTGTTCGTCGATCACGGGCTTCTTCGGAAAAACGAGGCGAGGGAAGTCGAGGAGGCGATGTCCCACGTCATCGGCACCGACCTCGTGACGGTCGACGCGCGCCGCCGCTTCCTCGACGCTCTGGCGGGCATCGAGGACCCCGAGGAGAAGCGGAAGACGATCGGGCGGGTGTTCATCGACGTCTTCGACGAGACGGCCCACGAGCTGGGCGGCGCCGATTTCCTGGCCCAGGGAACCCTCTATCCGGACGTCATCGAGAGCACCTCGACCCGCGGCCCCTCGGCGAAGATCAAGTCGCACCACAACGTCGGCGGGCTTCCCGAGCGGATGCGCATGGAACTCGTGGAGCCCCTTCGGGAGTTATTCAAGGACGAGGTGCGGGAGCTGGGGGGGCTGCTCGGACTGCCGGCCACGGTCCTGGGCCGCCATCCCTTTCCGGGACCGGGACTTGCGGTTCGGATCCTGGGCCCGATCACGGAGCCGGCGCTGGAGACGTTGGCCGACGCGGACGACATATTCATCTCGGAGCTGCGCCAAACGGGCCTCTACGATCAGGTGTGGCAGGCCTTCGCGGTCCTGCTGCCCGTGCGGACGGTGGGGGTGATGGGGGACGGCCGGACGTACGACCAGGTCATCGCCCTGCGGGCCGTGACGTCGCGAGACGGCATGACCGCGGACTGGGCGCGGTTGCCGAACGAGTTCCTGGCCCGCGTCTCGTCGAGGATCGTCAACGAAGTGCGCGGGGTGAACCGCGTCGTCTACGACATCAGTTCGAAGCCGCCCGCTACCATCGAGTGGGAATGAGCGCGGCATTCGAAGGAGGAACCGCGTGAAGAACGCCGCTGGAACCCGCACTCCTAGACACCGGCGCCGGGCGCCGTGGTGCCTGCTCGCCGCGCTCTCGCTCTCGCTGGTCGCGCCGGGTACGGCCCGGGCGGCGGCGCCCGCGCCGTGGCTGCTGGAGCAGGCGCGAGGAACGCCGTTGGAGGCGCAGGTGCGCGAGCAGATCCGCCGCTGGACCGAACTCCGCTCGGGAGGCGTGGACGAGGTTCACGAGGATTTCGCCCTCGATCTCTCCCGCTATCCGCGCGGCGGCGTCGCGCACCGCAACATCCTCGTCGTTCTGGCGCAGTTCTCGGACTTGAAGCCCTCCTCGAAGAGCACCCCGGGCTACTACCAGCGCCTCTTCTTCAGCGACGACCCGAACGACGGCATCACCAGCGTCAAGGAGTACTACCGCGAAGCCTCGAACGGGCGGCTGATCCTCTCCGGCCAGGTGACCTCGAAGTGGTTGGACATGCCGCAGACCAACGCCTACTACGTGAATGGATTCGGCGGGCTGGACTTCGGCGCGTACCCGCGCAGCGCCCAGAAGCTGGCCGAGGACGCGATGGCGGCGGGGTACAAGGACTTCGGCGGCAAGCTCGGCTACTTCGACAACGACGGGCCCGATGGCGTCTCGAACAGCGGGGACGACGACGGGTACATCGATGCGGTCTGCGTGGTTCACCCCGGGCAGGGGGCGGAAGTCGTCACCGGGAACAGCGCCGCGAACCTCCTCTGGTCGCACGAGGCGGGGATCGCGATCTACTCACCCTGTCCCGGCACCGGCGGCGGCGCGGGATGCGTGCCGGGGATGAACCTGGGAGACGTCCGCGGATTTCTCTACTTCATGGTCGGCGAGTACAACGAGTTTCCCGGGGACAACACGTCCGGCACGTATTGCCACGAGTTCGGCCATACGATCGGGCTTCCCGACCTCTACGATCCGGTGAACGCGGGACTCGGCTTCTACTCGCTCATGGGACTCGGGAACTACCTTCCGTACAATTTCGAGGGTCCGTTCGGATCGATGCCGTCGAACCTCGACGCGTGGTCCCGCCAGTTCCTGGGTTTCGACGCGATCGACACGCCCGACGGATCGGGCACGTACACGCTCGGACCGGCGTCGCGCGGCGGGGGCTCGCTCCGCGTGTGGAGCCATGGAGAACCCGGGACGGAGTACTTCCTTCTCGAGAACCGCGCCAAGTTGGGGATCGACCGGTATGTTCCCGGGGACGGTCTTCTGATCTATCACGTGGACGACACGCGGCAGGACAACCTCTCCGGGCCCGCCAACTACCGCGTGCGCATCGTGGACGCCGACAGCGTCTCGCCGGGCGATCTGGAGTCCGCGAGCGGAAATTTCGGCGACGACAAGGATTTCTGGCCCGGTAGCCTGCTGCGGCGGAGCTGGACCGATCTCACGTCGCCGAATTCCAAGGACTACAACGCGACCGACACCGGCGTGCGGCTGTTCAACATCACGGGCGGAACCGTGGACGGCAGCGATTCCGTATCGTTCGATCTCGTGCTCTCGACGCGCCCCGAGCTGCGCCTACGCAACGTCGTGTACCAGGACGGCGGGGACAACCGCCCCGATCCGAACGAAACCGGCGACCTGACGCTCCAGGTCGCGAATATCGGAAGCGACTCCGGCCCGCTCACGCTCACGCTCACCTCGCTCGATCCCCTGATCACCGTGACCCAGGGCGCCTCCACGGCGCCCGCGCTCGCGCACGGCGCGGTGGGAGCCAACACAACCCTCTTCCAGGTGCAATTGGGCGCGCCCGTCACGCTGCCGCGCGGCGCGATCGCGCGGCTGACCTGGAGCGACGGGATGGGAAGCTCGGGGGACATCGACTTCGCGCTCACGATCGGCGAAGGCGACGGACTGGCCGAGGACTTCGAAAGCGACTTCCTGGCGAGCGGATGGACGTCCAACAAGGTGGCGCCCTCCCCCTTCGACGAATGGCACCGGACCGGCGTCCGGACGCGCGGCGGCGCGTGGGCGGCGAAAGTCGGCAGCCTGAATCCATTGGACACCGGCACCAACGAGGACCAGACCTATCGGAACGATCAGGACGCAGCGCTCGTGTCGCCAGGCTTCCAGCTGGCGCCCAACGCGCAGCTCACGTTTTGGTCCTGGATCGACTCGGAGACGAACGGCGGCACGGGGGCATGGGACGGCGGGCGCGTCGAGATCTCGCTCAACGGCGGCGCGTGGATCCCGCTCGAGGTGGACGGCGGCTACCCCTACATGATCGAATTCAACGCCGGCACCGCGCTGGCGGGCGCGAACGTGATCGCCGGGCACTCGAGCGGTTGGCGGCGGTTCGTGGCCGACCTCTCCGCGTACGCGGGGCCGGCGAGAATCCGATTCCGATTCGCGAGCGACGATCAGAACCTGCCGACGAACAACTTCGGCGCCCTCGTGCGCTACTACGAGGGATGGTACATCGACGACGTGGCGGTCGAGGCGCGGCAGACGCCGGCGCCGACGCCGCGGCGCGTGGCCTTCCGCGCCGGCCCCTCGCCGTTCTTCGTCGGCGGGGGATTCGCGAGCGCCGTCCGCTTCCGTTTCAGCGCTCGGGACGGATTGCCGCATCCGGCCGAAACACCGACGGTCCGCATCTACGATCTCCATGGGCGTCTCGTGAAGAGCGTCGGCGCGCGTCCGGACCCCTTGGTCGCCAGCGAATTCGGCGCCACCTGGGATGGCCGGACCTCGACGGGGGAGCCCGCCGCGGCGGGCGTCTACTTCGCCAACGTGACGTTGCTTGGAGAAACGCAATCGACCCGCTTGGTCGTGGTCCGATAGCGGCGTGACGCGCCTTCAGAGCACGATGCGGCACAGGCTCGCCGGCGCCTGCCTGGCCGCCGTCGTGCTCGCGAGCGCGGGGCTATCCGGCGGATCAGCCGCGGCGGCGCCGACGGAGATCGGCGACCCGCCCCGGTGGGCCGCGGCCCGCGTCGCGTGGCGCGCCGCGGTCGACGCGCGGCGCACGGCGCGCTGGGAGGAACCGCTGGCTTCGCTGGTCGCGAAGGAGCGGCAGGCGGCGGCGGCGGAGTCCCTCTACCGGGCCCACCTCTTCGCGTGGACGCCGGGACCCTCCGCGCTGCGCGTTCCGCTCGACGTGCTACGCCAGACCGCGCTCGATTGCATCGCGTGGAACCGACCCGACCTCGCCAGCGCGCTTCTCGAGGGCCCCCTGCGGGACGACGAACTGCTGCTGCCGCTCCGCGCGGCGGCGCGGGGCCGAACGGGAAGTCCCGCCGAGGGGCTCGCCCTCCTGGATTGGCCGCCGGATCGCCGACCGTCGGACGGAGCCTCGGGAGGCGCGGCGAAGCGACCCGACCGTCGGGCGGGAGCCCACGACCTCGCACGACTCCTGACCGCCGCCTCTCTTTCCGAATCCGCGAGGGACGGTCGGGCGGAGCGCGCGGCGTGGCAGGCCCTGATCAAGGCTTCACGCCCGGGGGCAGCCGTGCACGAATTCGCGCGTCTCCGGCTGGCGGAACGATACGTCGCCGACGGGACGCCGCGCCTCGCGGTGGCGCTGCTCCGGCGGCCCGACTCCGGAGACCAGGCGGTCGTGCTGGGCGACGCCATGGTCGCGACCGGGGACACGCTGGGAGCGGTGCAGGCGATGCTGGCGTTCGGCGCCGGTTCGAACGCCTCGCTCGCGGAGCGCTATCCGGCGCTCCGGCGCGCGGCCTCGTGGGCCGTCCCGTTCGCGAATCGCCTGTCCGCGGAGGAGCACGCCGATCTCTGTGGCGGGCTTGGCCGGGTCGGGGAGGCCGACCTGGCGTTGGAGATCCTCGCGGCGCGAACGAAGCCGGCGAAGGACGCCGACGAGATCTACGCGCGTGGAGAGTTGGAAGCGTCGCTGCTGGCGCGAGCACGGAGGCACGGCGACGCCGCCGCGGCATACCGCGCACTGGCCCTGCTGCCCGACTTGCCGCGCGGCGCGCCCGAGCGGATCGCGCTCGGATTGGCGCGCGCCAGCCGCGGAGGCAGGGCGTTCGACGCGATGGATTCGGCCTACATCGCCGCGGTGACCCTCGCCGGCCGGGGTCGCGTGGCCGAGGCGGCGGCGTGGGAACGCGCCAGGGAATGGGAGGACGAGCGCTCCGCGCGGGAGGCCGCGCGCATCTTCGATTGGGCGGCGGGGCACATTCGATCGAACGCGCTTCGCGCCGCCGCGCGCGTCCACGAGGCGATTTCCTGGCGCCGCGCCGGTGAGCCCGATTCCGCGCTCCTCGTCATCGCGGACGTGCCGGCGTCCGACGAGATGGGCGTGTTCTGGCGCGGGAAGTTGGCGCTCCTGGCCGGGGACAGCACGGCGGCGCTCGCGGACTTCCTCCGGGCGGCGAAGGACGGGCCGACATCGTACGAGGGAATTCGCGGCGCGGAGGAGGCCGCGCGACTGGGTCATCGCGCCCGCGACGCAGCGGCCGACGAGCCGCCGCGAGCGGGGAGTCGGGCGGCGTCCGTCCCCGACGAGATCGAGATCCGCCTCCTCGGGGCGCTGGGGTGGCGGGAGCTCGCGGCGGACCTCTTGCGTCGCTGCGCCCGCGGCGGCGAGGCGCCGGACGCCCGCGTCTGCATCGATGCGCTGGAGGAGGGGGGCACGTTCCGGGTCGGAAAGCGGTCCCTGCTTCCCGCGGATCGATTCGACTATCCGCCGGCGTTCCCGGGCGCGGTGCTCGAAGCGGCCGCGGCCGAGAGTCTCCCCCCTTCGCTTCTTTGGGGCATCATGCGCCAGGAGAGCGCCTACGATCCGCTGGCGCGGTCGAAGGCCGGCGCACTGGGGCTGCTGCAGCTCCTTCCCACGACCGCGGCGCAGCTCGCGGGCAGGGAGATTCCGGAGGATTCGCTCACGGTCGCGGCGCTCAACGTGCGTCTCGGCGCGCGGTACGTGCGCGACCTCCTCCGCGAGTTCGGCGACCCGCGGGCGGTCTTGGCGTCGTACAATGCGGGCGAGAAAGCCGTTCGGCGGTGGAATCGCGATCGTCCCGTGGTGGACGACGAGTGGGTCGAGCGGATTCCGTACCGCGAAACGCGCGACTACGTGAAGCGTGTCTACGCGGCGTGGCGGCGGTACGAGGCGATCTACGGCGCGGGCGGAAGCGGGACGGGAGGTTGAGGCATCGGCCGCCCACGCGTCCGGGCGGTTTTCGACATGGTCCAGGGAGGGAAGGGATAGCGTGCTGCTCGCCTCCGAGTTGAAGCGAAAAGCGATCCATCTCGCATCGCTATCCATCCCGATCGGTTTCTACCTCTCCCCGGACGCCTGGTCCTCCTGGTGGGAGCGTGGACTCCTCGCGTCCGTCATCCTCTCGCTCGCCATCGAAGTCTTCCGCCTGAATCATCCGCGATCCCGGCACGTGTTTCGTCACTTCTTCGGCCAACTGCTGCGCAATCACGAAGACGTGAGCCTGCTGGGCTCGACCTACCTGCTGATCGCGTGCCTCCTGTCGATCCATATGTTCGCCAAGCCCGTGGCGGTTCTCGCGCTCGCGTTTCTCATCCTGGGCGACACGGTGGCCGCGCTCGTGGGGAAGTCGATCGGGCGCGTGGGCCTGTTCGGGAAGACGCTGGAGGGGAGCCTGGCGTGCTTCGCCGTGTGCTACGCGCTTTCGGCGGCCGTTCCGGGAATCCCGTTCCGGGTGGGGATCGTGGGGGCGGCCGTGGCGACGATCTTCGAGCTGCTCCCGATTCCCCTGGACGACAATTTCCGCATTCCGCTCTCCGCGGGCTTCGCGATGGAACTCCTACTTAAATAATGGTGCCTGTTCCCGCTTGACAGCCCGGAGGCCCCATTCCTATTCTCCTTGGCGAGCCAGGGGAGCACATGTGGCGAGATGGAGTGGCTAAGCAACTGACATTAAACGAGTTAACGAACTTTTGATGGAATCGCGACCCCGGCGGCGACCTGCTCCTGGGGTTTCGCTGTCTTCAGTGGTGGGGCTGTCGGCGTCCGGAGGTCGGGCGACGCCGGCGGCGAGTGACACGATCCGGTTCGGCCCGGCCGCATCCTAAAGAGAGAGCATGGTCCTCAATATCTTCAGCAAGCTGTTCGGCACGCAGCATGAGCGCAACGTTCGGAAGATCTGGCCGCTGGTGGGCGAGATCAATGCCGCCGCGGAGGAACTCCGTCCGCTCACCGAGGAGGCGCTGAAGGCCAAGACGGCCGAGTTCAAGCAGCGCCTCACCGACGGGGAGACGCTCGACGACATCATGATCGAGGCGTTCGCCGTCGTGAAGGAAACCTGCCGCCGTCTCTGCGGTCAATCCTGGGACGTGGTCGGGATTCCCGTCACGTGGGACATGGTCCCGTTCGACGTGCAGCTGCTGGGCGGGATCGCGCTCCACCAGGGAAGAATCGCGGAAATGGCGACCGGCGAAGGAAAGACCCTGGTCGCCACCCTCCCGATGTACCTGAACGCGCTGACCGGGGAAGGGGTCCACCTGGTCACCGTGAACGACTACCTCGCCCGTCGCGACAGCGAATGGATGGGGAAGATCTTCGAGTATCACGGGCTCACGGTCGGGTGCATTCAGAACCAGATGGATCATGAATCCCGGCGTGCGGCCTACGATTGCGACATCACGTACGGCACCAACAACGAGTTCGGGTTCGACTATCTCCGCGACAACATGGCCCGCCACCGCGACCACCGGGTGCAGCGGGGCCACTATTTCGTGATCGTGGACGAAGTCGACTCCGTGCTGATCGACGAGGCGCGCACCCCGCTCATCATCTCGGGTCCCGTCGAGCACAGCCTCCAGCAATACGACGAGATGAAGCCCGACGTGGACCGCGTGGTGCGGGCGCAGGTGCAGCTCGTGAACCGCATCGTGGCCGAGGCCGAGGAACTGCGGAAGGACCCCTCGAAGGAATACGAAGTGGGGTACAAGCTCCTCCAAGTGAAGCGCGGGGCGCCGAAGAACAAGCGCTTCCAGAAGATGGTCGCCGAGGAGCCGGGGTTGAAGCGCCTCATCCAGCGCGTCGAGAACGACTACATCCGCGACAAGCGTCTGGGCGAGGTGGACGAGGACCTCTTCTACTCCATCGACGAGCGCAGCCACTCCATCGACCTCTCGGACAAGGGCCGCGACATGATCTCCCAGCGCGACCCGGACCTCTTCCTGCTCCCCGATCTCTCGGTGGAATTGGGCGCGGTGGACGAGGACGAGTCGCTGTCGCCCGCCGACAAGGTGCAGCGGAAGCGCGCGATGGAGCAGGCCCACGGGCAGCGCAGCGAGCGCGTGCACAACGTCCTGCAGCTCCTGAAGGCGTACTCCCTCTACGAGAAGGACGTCGAGTACGTCGTGCAGGACGGCAAGATTCTCATCGTCGACGAATTCACGGGCCGCCTGATGCCCGGCCGGCGCTACTCCGATGGGCTCCACCAGGCGATCGAGGCCAAGGAAAACGTGAAGGTCGAGGGCGAAACGCAGACGCTGGCGACCATCACGATCCAGAACTACTTCCGGCTCTACGAGAAGCTGGCCGGCATGACCGGCACCGCGGAGACGGAAGCGCAGGAGTTCTGGCACACGTACAAGCGCGACGTCGTCGTCATTCCGACGAACCAGCCGGTTCGGCGCGAGGACCAGAACGACCTGATCTACAAGACGCGCCGCGAGAAGTACAACGCGCTGGTCGACGAGATCGCGGACCTGCACGCCATTGGAGCGCCGGTTCTCGTCGGAACGATCTCCGTCGAGGCGTCGGAAACGCTGAGCCGTTACCTGAAGCGGAAAGGCATCCCGCATCACGTGCTGAACGCAAAGTACCACCAGCAGGAGGCGGAGATCGTGTCGAAGGCCGGGCGCCGCGGCGCCGTCACGATCGCCACCAACATGGCCGGCCGCGGCACCGACATCAAGCTGGAGAAGGGCGTCATCCGCTGCGACCGCGCCTGCATGGCCGACTCGAAGAGCAAGCTCGAGAACGGCGTGTGGCGGAACGTGGCGCGCTGCAAGGAGGAGATCCCCTGCGGCCTCCACATCATCGGCACGGAACGCCACGAGAGCCGGCGCATCGATCGCCAGCTTCGCGGCCGATCGGGACGGCAGGGCGATCCCGGCGCGTCCCGGTTCTTCCTCTCCCTCGAGGATGACCTCATGCGTCTCTTCGGTTCCGAGCGGATCGCCGGAATCATGGAGAAGCTCGGGGTGCAGGAGGGCGAGGTCATCGAGCACGGGCTCGTGACCCGCGCGATCGAACGCGCGCAGCGCCGCGTGGAAGCGCACAATTTCGACATTCGAAAGCACCTCCTCGAGTACGACGACGTGATGAACCGGCAGCGAACGGTCATCTACGGCCAGCGCCTGCAGGCGCTGGAAGAAGCCGATCTCAAGGCGACCATCAGCGAGATGCTCGAGGACATCGTGCGCGAGCGCGTGGCGACCTACCTGGCCGCCGAGCGGATCGACGAGGAGGACATCAAGCGGCTCCTGAACGAGGCGAGCCAATTGCTGCTCCGGCCGGTCGCGCCGCCCGATCCGGACTCGCTGCGCAACGCCCAGGATTGGGAGGAGTGGCTGCAGGGAGCCTTCCGCGAGGCGTACGAGGCGAAAGAACAGGAGTTCACGCCGGAGCTCCTCCGCGGCGTGGAGCGCCACATCTACCTGATGGTGATCGACAACCATTGGATGGAGCACCTTCGCGAGATGGACCATCTGCGCGAGGGGATCGGGCTGCGCGCCTACGGTCAGCGCGACCCGCTGATCGAGTACAAGAAAGAGTCGTACGCGATGTTCGAGGAATTGACGCGCGCCATCCGCGAGGAGACGGTGC
>QJVW01000051.1 GCA_003235575.1 Candidatus Eiseniibacteriota bacterium
CTCTTCGCGGACGAGGCTCCTCCGCCCGGCTGGGGGCACGACGACCTGGCGTATGGCTACGGTGCGGTCGTGGGCCCCGTGCTGGCGAACGGAAACGCCGTGCTGGTTCGCGCGGAGGAGTCCCGCGGGCGCATCCGCCTGACCCTGGATCCGCCGGAAGTGCCGCTTCGAGTTCGCGACGCGGGCATCAAGATCGGGCCGCCCAGGGGCGGCGGCTGGCTGGTGCCGCGTTGGAACGGGGGTCGTACTACGGTCTTGCTGCGGGGCGTGGTTCCGCGCGGTGGAACCGTTCTTCGCAACGTGGCAATGGCCGATCCCGATTCCGCCGCGGCGGTGCTGTTTCTCGCGTCCTTGCGCCGAGAAGGTGTCGACGTGGGGAAGGTCTCGATCAAATTCCTACTCCCGAGCGAAGGGGATGACGACGTCGCGGCGCCGGAGAAGCGGAGCCACGCGCCCCAGCCGTTGGCTGGCGACTGGGACGCGGTCGCGACGATCGCTTCGTGGGACTCCGTGGGCGCCGATCGTTACCGCATCGTCGGGACCCTGGAGTCGCCCACGCTGCGGCACGCCATCGCCGTCGTCGCGGCGCACAGCCTGAACGCCGAATCGGAGGGACTCCTTCGCCTCGCCGGTCCCGAGGCCAGACTCCGGACCCGCCACGACGGCATTCAGGAGGCGATGAGGCTCGCGGCCGAAGCCGGGATCGACACGCTCGATCTCTCGCTCGTGGACGGCTCGGGGCTCTCCCCGTTCAATCTCGCCAGCCCGCGCGCCGTGGTTCGCTGGCTGGAGGTGCTGGAATCCGACTCGTTGACCCGGGGCGCCTTGCGGGAGGGGCTGCCGGAGCCCGGGAAGCCGGGGACGCTGGAGCACCGATTCGAGGCGTTCCCGCCCGGGGCCTCGCTGCACGCGAAGACCGGCAGCCTGACGAACGTGACGGCGCTTTCCGGCTACGCCACGACGCTCGAGGGGGAAACCGTGATCTTTTCCATGCTGACCAACGGCGCCCGTCGGACGGTTTCGTCGATGCGAAACGCGGAGGAGCGGTTGGTCGAGTTCCTGGCCCGCGTTCCACGCGACCGCCGGCCCCGGATCGATCCGCCGGGAGTGCCGCCGCGATGAGCCGCCCTTCGTCCCCGGTTCGGCCGCGCGCGCTCCGTCGCGGCGACCGTATCGCGATCGTCGCGCCCTCGGGGCCCGTCGACCGCGCCCTCGTCACGAAAGGCGCCCGTGTTCTGGAGGACGCGGGGTACCGCGTCGTCTGGGGACGTCACGTTTTCGAGCGGCGTGGCCACCTCGCGGGGACCGACCGGGCCCGATTGGCCGACTTGAACCGCGCGCTGCGGGACCCCGCGATCCGGGCTGTCGTCATGGCGCGCGGCGGCTACGGCACGATGCGCCTGGGCCAGGGCGTGGATTGGAAGGCGATGAAGCGCGATCCGAAGGTATTCGCGGGCTTCTCCGACGCGACCTACCTGCACGCCCTATTCGCGATCAAATCGGGTGTCCGCACCCTGCATGGCCCGAATATCCAGGGCTTCGGCGAGCGTTCCCGCAGGGAAGCGGGGCGATGGCTGGCGTGGATTACCGACCCGCGACCGGACCTCGCGCGAAGGACCCTCCGCGCGACGAAGCATCTTGCGGGGCCTCGGGCCATCGTTCGGGGCAGGGTATGGGGCGGGAACCTCGTCCTCGTTCATTTCGCGGCCATGGCGGGGCTCCTGCCCGCCCTTCGGGGAGTCATCCTCTTCCTCGAGGAGGTGAACGAGGCTCCGTATCGCGTGGACAGTCTCCTCGCCTCGCTGCGCCAGGGGGGGCACCTGCGAGGGGTCCGCGGCGTCGTCCTGGGGGGCTTTACGGGATGCAGGCCGCTGCGACGGGGTCGGGAGCTGTCGCTGCGGGACGTCCTGCTGGACCACCTTGGACCGCTTGGCGTGCCCGTGCTCTCTGGGTTACCGGCCGGGCACGGTCGCCGGAACGCGCCGTTTCCACTGGGCGCCCGCGCCGTCCTCGACCCCCGGCATCGGACACTGGTCTTCGAGGAAGGGCTCGTTTCCTAGAATCGTGCTAGGCGTACACCCCGCGGAGCATGATCACGTCCACGACGCGCTTGATCGCGAGCATGAACGCGGCGACCCGGAACGATACCTTGTGCTCGTCCGCCATGTTCGCCACGTCGTGGAACGCGTCGACCATGATCTGCTCGAGCCTGGAGTTCACCTCGTCCTCGCGCCAGAAGAGCCCCTGACGATCTTGGACCCATTCGAAGTACGAGACCGTGACGCCCCCACTGTTGGCCAGGATGTCGGGGACGACCAGGACCCCGTTCTTATTGAGGATCTTGTCGGCCGGCGTGGTCGTCGGGCCGTTCGCCCCTTCGGCGACGATGCGCGCGTTGATGCGGCCGGCGTTCGCCTGGGTGATCTGGTTTTCCAGCGCGGCCGGGATGAGGACGTCGCAGGGGATCTCGAGGAGCTTCTTGCCGTCGATGGGCTCCGCGCCGGGGAAACCCGCGACGGTGCGATGTTCGGCGACGTGCTTCTGAAGGGCCGGAATGTCCAGGCCGGAGGGGAGATGGATGCCCCCTCCGACGTCGCTGACGGCGATGATTTTGGCGCCGTCCTTCGCCAACAGATCGGCCGCCACAGAGCCGACGTTCCCGAATCCCTGTATGACGACGGTCGCCTTGTCGAGGGCGAGTCCGATCCGCTTGGCCGCCTCGCGAACGCAGAAGAGAACCCCGCGGCCGGTCGCTTCGCGGCGGCCGGCGGACCCCCCGATCAGGAGCGGCTTGCCCGTGACCACCGAGGTCACGGTGTGTCGCGCGTGCATCGAGTAGGTATCCATGATCCACGCCATCGTCTGCTCGTTGGTGTTCACGTCGGGGGCGGGCACGTCGCGCTCGGGGCCGAAGACGTCGATGAGATCCGCGACGTAGCGCCGCGTCAGACGCTCGAGTTCCGTCTTCGACAGGGTCGTCGGATCGCAGGAGATGCCGCCCTTTCCGCCGCCGAACGGAATGCCGACGACGGCGCACTTCCAGGTCATCCAAGCCGCCAGCGCCGTCACTTCTTCCAGCGTGACGTCGGGGTGGTAGCGGATTCCTCCCTTGGCGGGTCCACGGACGATGGAGTGCTGCACGCGATATCCGGTGAAGACGCGGAAGGAGCCGTCATCCATATGGACCGGCAGCTTCACGATGGTCGCGCGGCGGGGCTGCTTGATGATCTGGAGGATCGCGGGATCGAGCTTCAAGCGGGCGGCCGCTTCCTCGAACTGAATGTGGGCGTTCTCGAGGGGATCGAGCTCCCGTTGAATGCCGGATCCCATGTCCATGCCGGTTGAGTCTGTCATGCTCTCGGTATCCATTCTCGTCCTGGCCCGCCAGGGGCCCCCGTCGCCGGTGGGCCCGGCGGGGAAGTTCACCGTAAGTTACGAAAACGCTTCAATTTTAGGCCCGACGTAGTGTAGAGAAGTCCCCAGGAGCGATCAAGCGTGTACTACTTCTATTGGCTTCCCATAGGGACCGACGCGAAGGTCCGGCGCATACCCTGGGTCACCGTGGCGATCGCGGTCGCCAACGGGGCGCTTTTCGCCGCCCTGCACTTGACCCCGGGGGCGGTCGCGGCGTCGTACGGCTGGGCGTTCAAGGCGGCGCATCCGACGGTCGGATCGGCGATCGCATCGCTGTTCCTCCACGCCGACCCGATGCACCTGATCGGGAACATGGTGTTCCTGGGCGTCTTCGGGCCGCCCCTGGAAACGCGGATCGGCGGGCTTCGCTTCGCGATCTGCTACCTCGCCTGCGGCTGGCTGTCCAACCTCGCGCAGGCCGCGACGATCCTCTCCCTGAGCCCCGGCCTGGCAGCCGCTCCGATCGTGGGGGCCTCCGGCGCGATTTCCGGTCTCATGGGGCTCTTCCTCGTCCGGCTTCACTTCGCCCACCTTCGGTTCGCGTCCGTCACGATGCTCCTCCTGCACGGCGTGGTGCGGCCGACGCGCTTCACCTTGCCGGCCACGGCGGGCATCGGGCTCTGGTTCGCGCTGACGATCGCGCAGGCGCTCGCGATCGAGGCGCCCGCGACCGCCTACGTCGCGCACCTTGGGGGCGCGGCCCTGGGGGCTGTCTTCGGGTTGGCCATGGGGCTCGTCCCCGAGTCCCGACTGGAGCACCTGCTCACCAAGGGACGACGCTACGCCGAGCGGGGTGAGTGGTTCGCGGCCCTTGGCGAGCTCGAAGCGTATTTGGCCCGCGTTCCGGGAGACGCCGACGTCCTCGTGGAGGCGGCGCGGATCCAGCGCGTCACCCGGCAGGAACGCCAGGCCGCCGAGCGTTTCCGTGAAGCGATTCGACTCTGGTTGGAGGGGGGAGCCCGGCGCAAGGCGTGCGACGCGTACGAGGAGATGAAGCGGCTGCTGGGCCCCGATGCGGGGCTGCCTCCGACGGATCTGCTGCGCGTCGCGCGCGCCAACGAGGAACTGGGGAGGTCCGGGGACGCCAGCCGCGCCTACGAAGCGTACGGAAGGCGCTATCCGGAGCGTCACGCGGCCATCCTGGCCCTGCTCAAGTCCGCCGACATCGAGCGGAGGCTCCTGAACAACCCCGGACGGGCGCGCTACCTGTACGAGGAGATCCTACGGCGGCCCCTGCGGGCCGACATCCGCGACGTGGCCGAAGCACGCCGCCGGGCCGCCGAGGAGCTCCTGGAGCGGCATGCCGCGGCCGCTGGATGAGCCCCGCCCCGGCGCCCTACCGGAGGCAGTCGAGTTCGGTGAGTTCCTTGTTTCGGTTCGCCGACCCGAATAGATAGATCCGGAACTGCCGGCCGGGCGTGTACGCCGTTCGCGGCACGCAGGGGGAAATCAGGTGATGCTCCTGGCTCGCCTTGCTCTCCCGCAGGACCACTTCCTTCGCGATGAGGTTGCGATCCGGCGCGATGAACCACAGGAGCGCGGTGTCGTCCGCATTCAGGTCGTAGATCGCCCGCAGCTGGTAAATTCCGTTCCCGTCCGTGCTGGCGGTGCCGACGAGGTTGCCGTCGACGATGAGCTTCACGAGCACGTTGGGGAGGGGGCGCTCCTTGATGTCGAGCACGACGCCCTCGAAGGTCGACACGGGGCGGGAGATGCCCAGCGATTGGAACTCGGCGGCCGCTCCGGAGCGTTCATCGAAGGGGGGGCGCGGGTCCGTGGTCGTGCCGGGGCCCGACGGCGGGGCGGCGGGGGCGGGGGCTGCGAACGCCACGAAGAGCGTTCCGGCGGCAAGAATGGCGAGACCTCTCAAGTTCCACCTGCTCATGGACGATACCTCCGTTAAGGTCGTCGTCGAGGCCGAACTTCTACCCGACGCTACCACCCGTATCTCGGCCTGTCAACGCACCTTCCATAGGAGAATCGCCTTGCGAGCGTCGCGGGCCGTCTGGTACGGTCCGCGGGCTCGGCCATCCGAGCTCGCGCATCCACCCGGGTGCGGCGAAAGGAGTCGCCCACCATGTCTACCCAGGGAGTCCGGGAGGCGCGGATGTTTCTCGATCAAATGATGGGGGTTTTCTCGAACGACGTCGCCATCGACCTCGGGACGGCGAACACCCTCGTGTACCTTCGCGGCAAGGGGATCGTGCTCAACGAGCCCTCGGTCGTGGCCGTCGATCGCACCACGAACAAGGTGATCGCCGTCGGCAAGGAAGCGAAGAGCATGCTCGGCCGCACGCCCGACGAAATCGTGGCGGTCCGGCCCCTGAAGGACGGCGTCATCGCCGACTTCGAGAAGACGGAGGATCTCCTCCGGGAGTTGCTCCACAAGGCCCTGCGTCGCCGCACGTGGGTGCGCCCGCGCATCATCATCTGCGTTCCCTCCGGCATCACCGAAGTGGAAAAGCGCGCCGTGCAGGACTCGGCCCAGCACGCCGGCGCCCGCGAGGTGCTGCTCGTCCCCGAACCGATCGCCGCCGCCATCGGCGTCGGCCTCCCCGTTGGAAAGCCGTCGGGGAACATGGTGATCGACATCGGGGGCGGGACCACCGAGATCGCGGTGATGGCGCTCAACTCCATCGTGAATCAGCAGTCGATTCGGGTCGGCGGCGACGAGATGGACGAGGCGATCGTCCAGTACGTCAAGAAGGCCTACAACCTCCTGATCGGCGAGCAGACGGCGGAGGTCATCAAGATCCGCATCGGCTCGGCCTTCCGCCTGGAGCAGGAGGAGGAAATGGAGATCAAGGGGCGCGACCTGGTGAACGGCATCCCGAAGACCATGAAGCTCTCTTCGGTGGAGGTCCGCGAGGCCCTGAACGAACCATTGCAGCAGATCGTGGAAGCCCTTCACCAGTCCCTGGAGAAGACGCCTCCCGAGCTCGCATCCGATATCGTCGACCGGGGCATCGTCATGACCGGCGGCGGGTCGCTGCTGCGCGGCATCGATATCCTGCTGCGCGAGTCGACCAATCTCCCGATCACCGTCGCCGAGGATCCGCTCTCCTGCGTGGTTCTTGGAACGGGCAAGATCCTCGACGACCCGACCCAGTACGAAAAGGTGCTCATGTCGGTAGTTCGCGACTGACGCACGGGGGTGAGCCCCGTTGTTCCGCTACCTCCTGACGCGGCGCACCGACTGGACGGTCTTCATCGTCGCAGTCATCATCTGCCTTAGCCTCATGTTCCTGGAGCGACGGGCTCAAGAGCGCGTCGCCTGGTTTCTGCAGCATACGGCCCTCGCCCCCGCCGGAGCCGTGGTCGGCTGGATCGACCGCGGTGTCGCCGTCTACTGGGACAATCAACGCCTGCGCCAGCGCGTGGCGTCCCTCCGCATCGAACTCGACGCCCTGCGCCGGGAGCGCGGCGAGAATGCGCGCTTGCGCCGGCTGCTCGACCTGGAGCAGCGCCATCCCGCCTCCCTGGTGCCGGCCGATGTTCGGGGACGGGGCCTTGATCGCCTGGGCGGGAGCCTGACCCTGAACAAGGGGGCCGCCGACGGCGTGGTGGCCAACATGGCCGTCCTCACGCCGGATGGCCTCGTCGGTCGCGTCGAGCGAACCATTCCGCATCAGGCGCGGGTTCTGACCCTGCTGCATCATGACTGCGCCGTGGCCGTGCGGGTGGCACGGACGCGCGTGGAAGGCGTGCTCCGCTGGGAATTCGGCAATCGGCCGCTCCTGCACCTTTACTACGTCTCGTCCCAGGAGGACGTGAAGCCGGGTGACCTGGTGTTCACGTCCGGCCTGGGCGGCATCTTTCCCGAGGGGCTGCGCATCGGGACGGTCACCCGGGTCGGAATCGAACCGAACGGCCTCATGAAGGAGATCGAGGTTCGCCCCTCGGTCGACTTCCGGTCGGTGGAGCAGGTGCTCGTCTACACGCCCCTCGAAGCGGAAGCCGTCGCGCCCGAGGACCTGCTGGGGGACGTGGCGCCGGTCGATTCGGTGGGTGCGGACGGGACCGTCCCGGCGACGGCGGACTCCGCGGCGGGAGTCGCTCCGTGAAGGGTCTCCGCGACGCGTTGATCTTCATCCTGGTCCTGGTCCTCCAGTCGACTGTGCTCTATCGCATGGAGATCTCCGGAATCCGGCCGGACCTTCTGGTCGCGTTCGTGGTTTATTTCGGATGGATGCGCGGGCCGACGGCGGGAGCCCTCGGCGGGTTCGGAATCGGTCTCGTCCAGGACCTGGACGCGGCGGGCCCCCTCGGGCTGAACGGCCTGGCGAAGACGGTCGTGGGCTTCCTCGTCGCGAAGGCGGGGTTCCGCGTGCACCGTTCGAACGTCGGCGTGCGCTTTTCCTTCTTCATGGTCGCGATGCTGCTGCATGACTTCATCTACTTCGCGAGCATCACGGGAGGAGACGGCTCGGAGTTCATCCGTCAGATGGCCTTCGTGGCCTTCCCCTCGGCGCTCTACACCACCGTGGTGACCTTGGTCATTCTGTCGGTGGCGGAACGGTTCACGCACCGGCGAATTCTCGTCGACGAGGAGTAGTCATGGCGCCCGAAACCGGTCCCCTGCGTGGCTCGCTCCGGCGCGACCGGATCTTCACCTGGGCCGTCGTCGCGGTCTTCGGGTTGATTCTCCTGCGCCTGTTCACGATGCAGGTCCTTCAGGGCAGCCGCTACCGGGAGCTCTCGGAGGAGAATCGAATTCGCGTGGAGGTCCTCACCGCCCCGCGGGGCGAGATTCGCGACCGGAAGGGGCGCCTGCTCGCGGACAGCGTTCCATCGTTCACCGTGACCCTCGACCCGTTCGACCTGGCATACCAGGACGCCCCGGCCGAGCTCGATTCGACGATCGTTCGCCTCGCGGAAATCCTCGGGGAGGACCCCGGCGACCTGAAGGAGAAGGTGAAGCGGGAGCGCCGGCGATCCTTCACGCCGATCCGGTTGAAGCGCAACGTCGATCTGGCCGCCGTGGCGATCGTGACGGAGCACAGCGCCTGGCTGCCCGGTGTCGACGTCGAATCCGAGCCGTTGCGGCGGTACCCGTTCGGCCCGATGGGGTCGCACCTACTAGGCTATGTGGGGGAGATCTCCGACAAGGAACTGGAGGACGGCGACCACGACAACTACCTCCGCGGCGATCTGATCGGACGCATGGGGATCGAGCGCCAATACGAAACGTGGCTCCGCGGCGTCGACGGCAAGCGCTTCGTCGAAGTGAACGCCCTGGGGCGGAAGGCCGAGCTCCTCGGCGACAAGCGACCCATCCTGCCGAAGCGCGGGGCCGACCTCACGCTGTCGATCGATCTCGATCTGCAGCGTGCCGCGGAGGACGCGTTTGCGCCCGGACAGCGTGGCGCCGTCGTCGCCATCGATCCGCGAACCGGCGAAGTCCTGGCCATGGCGAGCCGCCCGAACTACAACCCGAACGAGTTTTCGAACGGCATCAGCCAGAAACGCTGGGATGAACTGAGCGAGGGAGGGAACTATCCCCTGTTCAATCGCGCCGTCCAGGCGACGTACCCGCCTGGCTCCACCATCAAGCCGCTCGTCGCCCTCTGCGGCCTGGCCAGCGGCGTCATCGCGCCGAGCACGACGTTCCGGGAGGCGTGCGACGGGGCGTTCCAATTCGGCCGGAGGGCGTTTCGCTGCTGGAATCCCAATGGGCACGGGGTTCAGGCGATGCGCGGGGCGATCGCGCAGTCGTGCGACGTCTACTTCTATCAACTGGGCATCCGACTCGGACTCGACCGGCTGGCGGGGTTCATGAAGGAGCTGGGGATGTCCGAGCGGAGCGGGATCGACGTGCCGCAGGAACGGCGAGGACTCTTTCCGGACGCGGCGTGGTACGACAAGCGCTTCGGCGCGGGCCGCTGGAGCCGCGGGCTCATTCTGAATCTCTCCATCGGCCAGGGGGAAATGTCCGTGACGCCGGTGAAGCTGGCACAGGTGACCGCGATGCTGGCGGACGGCGGGACGCTGCGACAGCCGCGCGTGGTCCAGAGCATCGCGCGCGACGGCGTCCCCGTCCGCTTTCGCGCGGCGAACGCCGATACGATCTCGCGGCACCTCCCGTTCGCGGAAGCGCAGCTGGCGCGCGTTCGGGAGGCGATGGAAGCCGTGATGTACGACCCCCACGGGACCGGCTCGCTGGCGCGGATCGAGGGCGTGCGCGTCGCGGGGAAGACCGGGACGGCGCAGAACTCGCAAGGGGAGGACCACGCCCTCTTCGTGTGCTTCGCGCCGGCGGAGGCTCCGGAAATCTCGATCGCGGTGCTCGTGGAGAACGCGGGGCACGGCGGCTCCGAGGCCGCGCCGGTGGCGCAGAAGGTGATGCAGGCGTACTTCCACCCCGCCGAAGCGGAGAGTGCGCGCGTCGCGGCGGAAGCCGCCGCGGCGTTGGCGCCCCGATCGGACGCGACGGCATCCGGATCCGGTAGGGGCTGACATGGCGACCTCCAAGCTCGCCGGCGAGATCGACCGCCCGCTCCTGATCGCCTCGATCCTCCTCGCGCTGATCGGCATCGTCTTCGTCTACAGCGCCACGGCCAGCGCGATCATGGAGGCGAAGCAGGGCCTCTACCTCAAACAACTCATCTGGCTCGGCATCGCCCTCGTCGGAGCGGGCGCCGTGGCGGCGGTCCCGTATCGCATCTACGAAGGGAAGAGCGCCTACCTCCTCTACGGCATCGGACTCGCGATGCTGGTGCTGACGATCTTCATCGGGCACGTCGGGCTGGGCGCCCAGCGATGGCTGGGCTGGGGCCCCGTGAAGTTCCAGCCTTCCGAACTGGCGAAGGTGGCGACGGTGCTGGTCTTGGCCACGGTGCTCGCCGACAGGAAGACCGACCTCAGCAAGGTGCGGTCGCTCGTGAAGCCGTGCCTGCTTGCCGCGATTCCGTTTGCCTTGGTCCTGAAGCAGCCGGACCTCGGCACGTCGGTTTCGTTCCTGGTGATCCTCATCACGATGCTCTTCTGGGGCGGGTTGCCGCCCCTCTACCTGTTCCTGCTCCTGACCCCGGTCATCAACGTCGTGCTCTCGTTCTTCCTGCCCCTCTGGATCCTCTTCGCGGCCATTCTCGCGTTCGTGCTCTACCGATCCCGGCTTCGCCTCATGCCGATCCTGCTCGTCGTCGCCCTGAACCTCGTCGTCGGCGTCGTGACGCCCCAAGTGTGGAATCACCTCGAGCCCTACCAGCGGCAGCGCGTCACGACGTTCCTCGATCCGAACGGCGATCCCTACGGGGCGGGCTATCAGATCATCCAGTCGAAGATCGCGATCGGTTCGGGGCAGGTGTGGGGGAAGGGGCTGATGCACGGCACGCAAAAGGGATTGGCGTTCCTCCCGGAGCAGCACACCGACTTCATCTTCTCCGTCGTCGGGGAGGAAGCGGGCTTCCTCGGCGCCGGGCTGGTGACGGTGCTCTACCTCACGCTGATCGGGCGGGGCATCAAGATCGCGCACCACGCACGAAATCGCTTCGCCAGCCTCCTCGCCATTGGCATGACCGGTATCTTCCTGTACCATATCCTCGTCAACCTGTTCATGACGCTGGGGCTCGCCCCCGTGACCGGCCTACCGCTGCCGCTCTTGAGTTATGGAGGCACGTCACTCCTCACGAGCTTCCTGCAGATCGGCCTGATCCAAAACGTCGCCATGCGATGGCGGGAGTACTGAGCCGAAACCACGTGCATCCAACCCTTCTCAAGTTCCAGGGCATCGAGCTACACACCTACGGGCTGCTTCTCGCCATCGCGTTTCTCCTTGGCATTCAGCTCTTCGTCGCCCGCTCACGGGCGCGGGGCCTGCCCGAGGAGCCGATGCACACCCTGGCGCTCTGGCTGCTCCTCCTCGCCATCGCCGGCGGACGCGCGCTCTTCGTTCTGACGCATTGGTCGGACTACGCGCCCGACCCCCTCGCGATCTTCCGACTTTGGGAAGGCGGGCTGATGCTCTACGGGGGGTACATCCTCGCGATCGCGGGCGGCATCGTCTACGTGCGCCGCGCCAAGATTCCCGTGTGGCGCGTCGCCGACGCCGTGGCTCCCAGCATGGCGCTGGGCGTCGGCATCGGGCGGCTGGGCTGCTTCATGAACGGCTGCTGCTACGGACTCCCGACGACGTTGCCCTGGGGCATTCACTTCCCGCCGGACAGCGCGCCCTCGTATCACTTCGGGGGTCTTCCGCTCCACCCGTCGCAGCTCTATCTTTCGGGGGCGGGGTTCCTGATCTTCGCCACGCTGCTGATGCTCGACCGCAGGCGGCGATTCGATGGATGGCTATTCTGGAGCTACATCGCGATCGACGCCGGATTTCGATTCCTGATCGATTTCACTCGCTACTACGACCAGACGAGCGCGATCGGGTCGATCGGCCCACTCTCGTTCAACGTGAACCAGGTGCTGAGCGCGGGGCTGATCCTGACCGCGCTCGTGATGCTCCGCGTCCTGGCGCGCCGCCCGGCCCCCGCGGACCAGGGGCCGGCGAAGACCACCGACGCGGCGAGCCCGCTCGCGGCCCCCTAGCACGGTGACCGCCGCGCCCGCCGATCCGCCTGCGGCCCCGGGACCGGCGCGCTACGCCCTCCTCGGATCCCCGGTAGTCCACTCGCTGTCGCCCGTCATGCAGCGCGCCGCGTTCACGGCCGAGGCGATCGCGGCGACCTATGAGTTGTTCGACGTCGCGCCCGACGCCTTGGCGACGACGCTGGCGGCGCTGCATCGCGAAGGGTACGCGGGCCTCAATCTGACCGCGCCGCTCAAGGAACGGGCCTGGCCCCATCTCGCGGACGCCACGCCGGAGGCGGAGCGCCTCCGATCGGTGAATACGCTGATCCGCTGCGATGCCGGCTGGCGGGGGGACGTCACCGATGGCGCTGGGTTCGCGGCCTGGGCGCGGGAAGCGGCGGTTCCGTTCCGCGGGGCCGCGGTGGCGCTTCTGGGATCCGGGGGCGCGGCGCGCGCCATCGCAGCCTATATGGGCTCGCTGGGCGCGGCCGCGGTTGTCGTAGGAGCGCGGCACGTCGGGCGCGCCGAGGCGCTGGTCGGGGCCGTGGCCGGCGGCGGCGCGGGTACCGAGTGGGGCGCGCGGCTCCTCTCCGATGGGCGCCCCGGGCGGACCATCACGGTTCTCGTGCGGGCGCTCTCGACGGGCGCGTTCCAGCCGGAGGAGTCGGCGTGGTGGGACGCCGTCGCGCCCGGGGGGATGGTCATCGATCTGAACTATGGCTCGCTCGCGGCCGCGACGCGGGCTCGAGCGGCGGCATCGGGGATACGCTTCGACGATGGGCGGGGCATGTTGCTTCACCAAGGCGCCCTGGCCTTCGAGCGATGGACGGGGAGGAAACCGCCGCTGGAGGCGATGCGGCGGGCGCTGGAGGCGGCGACGGCGTAACGAGCGCGGCGGTCGGGGAGGACGGGGTAGTGGGTGGAGGTCGACGCCCCGCCGGGGGCGGTTGGGCGCGCGCGCTGGCGGGCGATCTGCTGGACGCGCTGACCGACCGGCGATGCCCGGGATGCGAGGGGCCGCTGGAGCGGACGGAACTGGTGTGCGCCGCCTGCGACGCGGCCATCGATCGAAGCGGATCGGTGCTCTGCCTCGCCTGTCTCCGTGGAGATCCAGCAGACGCGGTTCCGGCGGCGGGCGCGCGAGGCTGCCCGCGGCACGGCTCACGAACGCTCCTCCTCGCGGGACCGCCCCACGCCGCCCCCCTCGACGCCGTCGTGCGGCATTTCAAGTACGCCGGAGCGTCACGCCTGGGTCGCTGGCTGGCCTCGTTGGTGCCCGAGCCGCCCGGAGTATCGGAGCGCTTCGGGCGCGAGGCCGTGATCGTTCCCGTTCCGCTCCACGTTGCGCGGCGCGCCGCCCGGGGATTCGATCAGGCGGCGCTTCTGGCGGAGCACGTCGGCGCCTGGTGGGGCGTGCCGGTGGTCCACGCCCTGCGCCGCGTGCGGGACACGGCCCCCCAGGCCCGCGGCGGCGCGGACGAGCGGCGGCGGAATGTTCGCGGCGCGTTCGCGCTGGCGGCGGACAAGCGTGAAGTCGTCCGGGGTCGAACCGTGCTGCTGATCGACGACGTCGCCACCACGGGGTCCACGCTTCTCGAAGCGCACGAGGCCCTTGCGACCGCGCACCCGGCTTGGGTCCTGGCGCTCGCGGCGGCCCACGGAGGCGGCCCCGAGGGGCCGCAATTGACTTCCAATGATGACGTTGCGGGGGTTCCTGGCGTTGTGCTAGAGTCTCAGGCTTGGCAGATTGGGACGAAGCCGTCCTCAGTGCATCCATATCGTTCTATTTCCGAACCACTTGCAACGGATCGTCGCGATCGAGGAGAGGGGCATGGACAAGCTGCGTCTGCTTGACGAAGCATACCTGCCGCTGGTGACCAAACCGAGCCGCTACTCGGGAAGTTTCTTGCACGCGGCCCGGAAGGACCCGGCGACGGCGAAGGTCCGGGTCCTGCTCTGTTTTCCCGACCTCTACGAGATCGGGATGTCGTATCTCGGACTGAAGATCCTCTACCACATGGTGAACAACCGTCCGGACGGCGCCGCGGAGCTCTGCTTCACGCCTTGGGGGGACATGGAGCGGCTCATGCGCGCGGAGGGAATTCCCCTCTACTCGCTCGAGTCGCGGACCCCGGCGCGGGAATTCGACGTGATCGGCGTCTCCCTCCAGTACGAGCTCGCCTACACGAACATGCTCACGATGATCGACCTGGCCGGGATTCCCCTGCGTGCCAAGGATCGCCGGGAAGATGATCCGATCGTCGTCGCGGGCGGTCTCTGCACGGTGAACCCGGAGCCCTTCGCCCCGTTCGTCGACGCGGTGGTGGTCGGGGACGGGGAAGAAGTGATGATGGAGATCTGCGATCTGATCGCCGAGCGCCGGGACGGGCGGATGTCGCGCGCGGAATTGCTCCGCCGCCTCGCGGCGCTCGAAGGGGTGTACGTCCCCGCGCTGTTCGCCGAGGTGATGAACCCCTACGGCTTCGTGGCGCGGGAGGCGCTGCCCGACGCCGCGGTCGCCCGTCCGCGATTCCGGTGGGTGCCGGCGCTCGACCCGGCGTACTACCCGGAAAAGCCGCTGCTGTCGCCGACGGAGATCACGCACGACCGGCTGGGCGTCGAGGTGATGCGCGGCTGCACCCGCGGCTGCCGCTTCTGCCTGGCGGGCTACATGAACCGCCCGCTGCGCGAGAAGCGCGCCGACCAAGTCGCCAAGGAAGTCCAGTGCGGCATCGTGCACGCCGGATGGGACGAGGTCTCGCTCCTGTCGCTTTCGACGACCGATTACAAGCAGCTCCCGGTGGTGCTCCATGAGCTCGACCGGTTCACGAACGAGTTCGGCGTCTCGGTCTCGCTGCCGTCGACGCGCGTCGGAACGCTGGCTCCGTCCGTGGCCGACAAGATCGGACAGGGGCGGAAGGGGAGCATCACGTTCGCGCCCGAGGCGGGAACCCAACGGATGCGCGACGTGATCAACAAGGGGATCGACGAGGCCGAGCTCGAGTACTCCGTCAAGCTGGCCCGCGACCAGGGGTGGGGCGGCATCAAGTTCTACTTCATGATCGGCCTGCCCACCGAGACGATGGAAGACATCGACGGGATCGCCGCGACGCTGCGCAAGGCGCAGGAGTGGGCGCGCGGGGGCAACAAGCGCATGCACTTCAACGTGGGGATCTCGCCGCACGTGCCGAAGTCGCACACGCCGTTCCAGTGGGAGATCCAGGACGATATGGAGACCCTGGCCGCGAAGATCGATCGCCTGAAGAAGGGCTTTCGCGGCATGGGCAACGTTCGGCTCAAGTGGCGCGATCCGAAGACGGCCTTCCTGGAGGGCGTCTTCGCGCGCGGCGACGCCCGGACGGCGGACGCGCTCGAGGCGGCCTGGAAGCTCGGCGCGCGCTTCGACGGCTGGTCCGAGTGCTTCGACTTCGGGCTCTGGATGCGCGCCTTCGAATCCGTCGGCGTCGACCCCTCGATCTACCTGCGTCCGCGCGATCTCGACGAGCAGCTTCCGTGGGACCATATCCGCACGCCGGTCGTGAAGAAATTCCTGCTGGAGGAACGCGCGAAGGCCTACGCGGCCGCGCTGACCCCCGACTGCCGGGATCACGCCTGCTACCGGTGCGGCGCCCCCTGCTTCACGCCGAAGGCGCGGGAGGGACGGCGCCTGTCGCTTCAGCTGGCGCCGGGACAGGGGACCGACCCGACATCGTTGGCGTTCTCCGTGCCGCCGGACGTGACCACCGATGACATTCGGGCGCGCGTCGCGGAGTTGGAGGAGGCGCCGATCGATGCCCTCAAGGGAACGACCGCGCCGCCACCCAGCGCCGAGAAGACGACCGTGAACGGCAACGGCCATCGAAACGGAAATGGAAACGGCAACGGCAACGGTGCGGGCAAGGGGAGCGGCGCCGCCGCCTCTCAGCACGCCGGGGCTCCGTCCGGGGCGGACGCCGCGGAAAGCCTCGTCGGGCGCACGTTCGGCCGCCGCCGCCGCGTCTGGCCGACCGCTTCGCGCGGCACGGAGGCGACGCGCTATCGCGTCGCCTACGAAAAGATCGGGCCGGCGCGCTTTACGTCGCACCTGGACCTCGTCCGGATCTTCGACCGCGCGCTCCGCGTCGCCAAGATCCCGATGGCGTACACGCAGGGTTTCAACCGGCACGCGAAGATCGCCTACGGACCGCCCCTCTCGCTGGGCGCGACGAGCCGGGCGGAATATTTCGATCTGGAATTGGCCCAGGCCGTCTCCTGGGACACGATCGCGGCCCTGAACTCGATCCTTCCGGAGGGTGTGCGCATCCTCGAGGGACGACCCTTCTCGCGAAACGTGGAATCGCTCATGTCGGTGATCACCCGCGCGGACTACCGCGTGACGCTCACCGAATCGTTGATGGACCGACTCGCGCGCGGCGAAGACGTGCACCGCGTGCGACAGGAGCTGGAACGGAGCGCGCAGGCGTTCCGGGCGGCGGATTCCTGGCCGGTGCAGAAGCCGAGCCAGGGTGCGGCGAAGACCGTAAACGCGCGCCCCGCCGTCATTCTGCTGGAGCCGCTCGCCGAGGGATCGCTCCCCGGCGTGAAGGTGGCGTCGCGACTGCAGACGCAGGGATACGTGCGTCCCGATCTGCTGCTCCGCAGCCTGCTCCCGTCCTTCGAATTCGATTCCCGCCTCCTTCGCGTGAGCCGCGAGGCTCTGTCGGTGGAGCGGGGAACGACGCTCTTCACGCCTCTCGAGGCGCTGGAGGAGTCGTCGTTCTGGCGGGCCATGCCCGTGGACCGCGACGGTGCGGCCACGACGGATGCGACCCTGGAGGTGGATGCGCCGAGAAATCATCATTAATGCGACACCGCGCGAGACGCGGATTGCGATTCTCGAGGACAAGAACCTCGCCGAGATACTGGTGGAACGGCCGGAAGCCGTCCGCCGCGTGGGAGACATCTACAAGGGGCGTGTGAACGCCGTCCTGCCGGGAATGCAGGCCGCGTTCGTCGATCTGGGACTCGAGAAGAGCGCGTTTCTCCATGCTTCGGACCTGATGCCGCCGAGCGACGTCGACGAGTTGTTCGCCGAGGACGAGCCCGCGGTCGAGGAGCCGCGTCGCGGGGGCCGGGGGGGACGCGGGGGCCGGGGCGGCCGCCACGAGGAGGCGGCGCCGCGCATCGAGGATGCGCTGCAAAAGGGGCAGGAGCTGCTGGTCCAGATCACGAAGGAGCCGATCGGGACCAAGGGTCCGCGCGTCACCACGCAGGTGTCGCTGCCGGGACGGTTCCTGGTCTACATGCCGGGCCATGAACACGTCGGCATTTCCCGGAAGATCGAGGAGCGGGGGGAGCGGCAGCGCCTGAAGGAGATCGCGCGCTCGATCCGCCCGCAAAACGCCGGGATCATCATTCGGACGGTGGGCCAGGAGCAGAGCGAGAAGGAGTTCGAGGCCGACGTTCGCGCGCTGGAACTGCTGTGGCAGAAGGTCGAAAAGCAGGCGCAAAAGTCGAAGGCGCCCGCCCTGCTGCATCAGGAAATGGACTTCACGACCGGACTGATTCGCGACATCTTCAACGAGGACGTCGATCAGCTGGTCATCGATTCGAAGGAGGAGCACCGGCAGATCCAGCAGTACCTGGCGACCTACGCTCCGGAGTTGAAGCCGCGCGTGAAGCTCTACCGCGGACGCGCGCCGATCTTCGACCACTTCGACATCGAGTCGGAGATCGAGAAGACCATGGAGCGTAAGGTGTGGCTCCGGAAGGGCGGCTACATCACGATCGACCAGACCGAGGCGTTGGTCGCGATCGACGTGAACACCGGTCGGTTCGTCGGGAAGAAGAATCAAGAGGAGACGATCCTCAAGACGAATCTGGAGGCGGCGGCGGAGATCGCGCGGCAGCTCCGGCTTCGGGACCTGGGCGGCATCATCGTCCTCGACTTCATCGACATGGAGATCGAGGCGAACCGCCGTCAGGTCGCCGACACGCTGCGGCAGCACTTGAAGCGGGACCGGTCGCGCACGAAGGCATTCGCCGTCAGCGATCTCGGGTTGGTGGAGATGACGCGGCAACGCCAGCGGCCCAGTCTCCAGAATTACTTCACGGAGCCCTGTCCGAACTGTCAGGGCGCCGCCCGGGTGCTGTCGCTGTCGTCGGCGGCGCTCAAGATCGAGCGGATGCTGCACCGCGTCGGGCAGAAGGGCAAGGACAAGCAGATCATCCTGCGCGTCCATCCCGACGTGGCGGTCTATCTGGTGGAGCAGGAGGCCGGTCGCCTCGAGCGGCTGGAACGGCAGTATCGATTGTTGGTGGAGATTCGCGACGATCCGTCGCTCCGGCGCGACGAGATCCGTCTCTTTCGAGGCCGGACTTTCGAGGAAATCACGAAGCAGTTCGAGCAGTAGTTCCGGCATCGTCCGGGAGTCGTACGGAAAGGAAGGTTGGAGATGGGCGAGTCGCAGTATGCTGTCATTCAGGCGGGTGGGCTGCAGCTCCGCGTGGCACCGCAGGAGGAGCACGTTCTGCCCAAGATGGACGTCAAGGCCGGCGCCAAGGTCACGTTCGACCGGGTTCTCCTGGTTTCGGACGGCAAAGGCGTGAAGTTCGGCCGCCCGACCGTGGAGGGCGCGACGGTGAGCGCCGAGGTCGTGGGCGACGAGAAGGGCAAGAAGATCACCGTGGGCGTGTACAAGCGGCGGAGCAAATACCGCCGGAAGATTGGATACCGGGATTCTCTCACTCGGGTGAGGATTCTGGACATCCGCGCGTAGGGGCGCGGAGAGGAAGGGACTATGGCTCATAAAAAAGGCGTATCGAGTTCACGAAACGGCCGGGACTCCGCCGCCCAGCGGTTGGGGGTGAAGTGCTTCGGCGGGGAGAAGGTCCGGGCCGGAAACATCCTGATCCGCCAGCGCGGCACGGCCGTGCAGGCGGGGCTCAACGTGGGGCGCGGCAAGGACGACACCCTCTTCGCGCTCGCTGACGGGTACGTTCAATTCAAGCGGCGGGGCCGGAGCGGTCTCCAGGTGTCCGTGGAACCGACGAGGTCCGCCTCCGAGGCGGCACATGCCTAAGATTTCGGTCATCGGCGCCGGCAATGTCGGCGCCTCGGCCGCGCTCTACGCGGCCGAAAAGCAGTTGGGCGACGTCACCCTCATCGACATCGTCGAGGGGGTCGCCAAGGGAAAGGGACTCGACCTGCTCCAAGCCGGTCCCGTCCAAAAGTACGATACGTTCATCGAGGGAAGCGGCGACATCCGCGACGTGAAGGGGAGCGACCTCATCATCGTCACGGCCGGCCTTCCCCGGAAGCCGGGCATGTCGCGGCTGGATCTCCTGAAGGCGAACGCCGACATCATCAAAGGCGTGGCCGAGGCCATCCGGGACAACGCCAAGAACGCGTTCGTCATCATGGTGACGAATCCCCTCGACGTCATGACCTACCTCATGTACCGGGTCACGGGCTTCCCGCGCGAGCGGGTGATGGGGATGGCGGGCGTGCTCGACTCCGCGCGTTTCCGGGCGTTCCTGGCCATGGAAGCGGGCGTTTCGGTGGAGGACATCCAGGCGATGGTGCTGGGGGGGCACGGCGATACGATGGTGCCGTTGCTCTCGTGCGCCACGGTGTCGGGCATCCCGATCACCGAGTTCGTCAAGAAGGAGCGCCTCGCCGAGATCGTCCAGCGGACGCGTGACGGCGGCGCCGAGATCGTGAAGCTCCTGCAGACGGGAAGCGCCTTCTACGCGCCGGCTTCCTCGGCGGTGCTCATGGCGGAGTCGATCCTCCGCGACCGGAAGCGCGTCGTGCCCTGCGCGGCTCATCTGAAGGGCGAGTACGGCTTCAAGGATATCTACCTCGGCGTGCCGTGCGTGCTCGGCGCGAAGGGCGTGGAGAAGATCGTGGATGTGCCGCTGAGCGCCGAGGAAAAGGCCGCACTGGCGAATTCGGCGGAAGAGGTTCGGAAGGGGATCGCGGACTTGGCGCTGGAGCCCGTCGCGCGGTAGCCGCCTTCCAGGAGAACAGCGAGGGGCCCCGGGCGCGCGACGATCCGGGGCCCTCGTACGTCCAGCCCTGTCCGGAGGCGACGCGCGACCGTGTTTCTAGGCCACTTCGCGGTAGCCCTCGCCGCCAAGAAGGCGGCGCCCAAGAGTTCGCTCGGGACGATGGTCGCCGCCTGTCAGGCGCTGGACCTCCTCTGGCCCATCCTCGTCCTGGCCGGCATCGAGTCGTTCCGGATCGACCCGGGCAACACCGCGCTGACTCCCCTCGCGTTCGACTCCTATCCCTGGTCCCACAGCCTCCTCGGGACCCTCGTGCTGGGAGTCGTCTTCGGGTGGTTCGTCGCGTGGTGGGGCGGGGGGCTTCGATCGGGCGTCGTGGCCGGATCCGTGGTCGCCTCGCATTGGCTTCTCGACTACGTGACGCACCGGCCCGACCTCCAGTGGGCGCCGTGGCTCGAGCAGCGGGTCGGCCTGGGATTATGGAACGCACCCGCGGCGGCGATCGCGGTGGAGGGAGGGCTCTACCTACTGGGAGCCGGTCTCTACGTCGCCACGACGCGGGCGCGGGACCGGATCGGAAGCGTCGGACTCTGGGCGTTCCTCGCGCTGCTCGCCGTGCTCTACGCAGTCAACCTCTCCTCGCCGCCGCCACCGAACACGCAGGCCGTCGCCGTCGTCGCCCTGGCGATCTGGATCTTCGTGGCGTGGGCCGCCTGGGTCGACCGGCACCGCGAGCGATCACGCCTGCGTCGCGACTGATCCCCGACTCACTCCCGGACCACCTCGCGGTTATGGGACATCGTCCGCGGCCCCGCGACCGCGACGACGCCGACCGCCCACATCATCAAGAGCATCCCCAGCACCGCCAGCACTCTCGGCGGCGCGCCGTCCCAGACGAACGCGACGTTGATCGTTCCGTGGAAGGCGACCAGGGCCAGCGTGCTGCCGCGGGAGGAGTTGAAGAGCCAGGTCAGGAGAACGGCCCCGCCGAACAGGCTGAACAGCCATCCCAGCGCGCCGCCGACGCCCAGTCCCATGTAGCCGGGCCGGTACAGGAAGGCGGGGAGATGCCATCCCGCCCAGATCAGCGTCAGAAGCGCCGTGGCGGCGAGGGCGGTGTGGCGGCGCTGAAGGCGGGGCAGGGCGAACGCGCGCCAGCCGGTCTCCTCACCGACGCCGAATGTGAGCGCGTGGAACAGGAACGCCGTGACACCGGCCATCCACGGGATCTCCGCGGTCCTTCCCACACGCGACCAGTCGACTCCGTAGCCGCCAAGGGCGCGGTCCGCCATCGACGCGGCCGCCAGCAGCGCGAGGGGCACGACCAGGGCGACCGCGATCCAAACAAGCCTGCCGCGCCACGCCGCGAGACGTGCGAGCAGCCGGCGCGGGCCGGCGGAGCCATCGAGCAGCGCGGAGACCGCCAGCGCCGACGCGATCGGCCCGATGCATCCGACGTAGTGCCACCAGGAGGGGAACCTCGTGATCCGACCGAGGAGGGCCGGCAGCCAGAGCGGCGACCAGACAAGCCACGTGAGGATGTACGCACCGGCGGCGAATGCGGCCAGCGGCCAACGCCGGATCCAGTCGAACGGCATCGAACCTCCTCGGGATTCTGTGCGTGACGACGTCGACGCCGATCGTACGCGGGTAGCCGACGCCGGAGGAGGGTACTTTGGACGCAGGGGTACCGATTGGCATTCCGAGGCGCGTCGGATGCTTGACTCACCCCGCGCCCGTTGCTAGCATGACTCGTGCACCGTCTATCGGCCCCCGCCGAGGCGCGCGAAGCGCCTGCCAGGCCGCGCCTCCGTGCCCTGGGGATCATCCCAGCCCGGCTCCATTCCACCAGACTCCCCGAAAAGCCCTTACAGGACCTCTGCGGCAAGCCCCTGATCGTTCGCGTGCTCGAGCGCGCGCGTCTGGCGACCTCGCTTCGCGACGTCCTGGTCGCGACGGATAGCGATCGAATCGCCGAGGCCGTCCGCGGCGCCGGAGGCAGGGTGGAGATGACCCGCGCGGACCACCGGTCGGGTCTCGAGCGCGTGGCCGAGGTGGTTTCGCGGTTCGATGGCGCTCCCGACGCCGATGCGGAGACCACCTTCGTCAATATTCAGGGGGACGAACCGTTCCTCGATCCATCGGCCGTGGACACGCTCGTTCACCTCTTCGAGCGGCCGGGCGTTCGGATGGCGACCCTGGCGGCGCCCCTGGCGAGCGAGGACGTGAACAATCCGAACCGCGTGAAGGTCGTGCTCGATCGGGAGGCGCGCGCCCTCTATTTCTCGCGCGCCCCGATTCCGTTCGGCGCCGGCGACGGGGGCCAGGCCCCCGGACTCCTCCACCTCGGCGTCTACGCCTACCGGCGGGACACGCTCCTCGCGCTCGCGCGGCTCCCGGAGGGGCCGCTCGAACGCGCCGAGCGGCTCGAACAGCTCCGCGCGCTCTGGCACGGCATTCCGATCCACGTCGCCGTCGGCAACTGGCACGCCGTCGGCATCGACACACCCGAGGATCTCGCTCGGGCCCGTTCCCTGTTCCAGGAAGAGAGAGGGGCCACATGACCAAATTCGTATTCGTCACGGGCGGCGTGGTTTCGTCGCTGGGAAAGGGGATCGCCGCGTCCTCCATCGGGACGCTCTTGAAAAGTCGCGGCCTCCAGGTCTCGCTGCAAAAGCTGGATCCCTACCTGAACGTCGACCCCGGGACGATGAGCCCCTATCAGCACGGCGAGGTGTACGTCACGGACGACGGCGCCGAGACCGACCTCGACGTGGGACACTACGAGCGGTTCCTCCACGTTTCGATGGGGAAGGCGAACAGCGTCACGGCCGGACAGATCTACGACGCCATCATTCAGAAGGAGCGGCGCGGCGATTACCTCGGCCGCACGGTGCAGGTCATTCCGCACGTCACCGACGAGATCAAGGCGCGGATGCTCGCGCCGACGCGTCGTCAGCAGGTGGATGTCGCGATCGTCGAGATCGGGGGCACGGTGGGCGACATCGAAAGCCTTCCGTTCCTGGAAGCCATTCGGCAAATGCGCCTCGAGTACACGCGACTCAATACGATGTTCGTTCACGTCACCCTCGTGCCGCACCTCGGCGCGGCGCGCGAGATCAAGACCAAGCCCACCCAGCACTCGGTGAAGGAACTGCGCGAGATCGGCATTCAGCCCGATATTCTCCTGTGCCGGTGCGAGGTGCCGCTTCCGCAGGAAGTGAAGGAGAAGATCGGCCTCTTCTGCAACGTATCCACCGAGTCGGTGATCGAGGCGATCGACGTCTCCTCGATCTACGAGGTGCCGCTGGCGTTCCACCGGGGCGGCCTCGATCAGTTGATCGTCCAGACGCTCCACATCGAGGCCGGGCCGCCCGATCTGCGGGCGTGGCAGGCATTCTCGGATCGCATGCGCGCCGCCCGGGAGACGGTCACGATCGCCGTGGTGGGCAAGTACACGCACCTGCGCGACGCGTACAAGAGCATCCAGGAGGCGATCACGCACGGTGGCGTCGCCAACGGGGTGAACGTGAAGGTGGAGTGGGTCGAGTCGGAACGCGTGGAGTTGGACGGCGCCGAGGCCCTTCTGGCCGGGGCGCACGGCATCCTCATCCCCGGCGGATTCGGCGAGCGCGGGATCGAGGGGATGGTCCAGGCGGCGCGATTCGCGCGCGATCGGAAGATTCCATTTCTGGGGATCTGCCTCGGCATGCAGTGCGCCGTGATCGATTTCGCGCGGCACGTGGCGAAGCTCGAGAATGCGGACTCCTCGGAATTCCATGCCGGAACACCCCACCCCGTCATCGATCTGCTTCCCGACCAGCATGGCGTCGACAAGAAGGGCGGAACGATGCGGCTGGGCGCCTACACGTGCGCCATCGAGAACGGCAGCCGTGCGCGCGAGGCGTACGGCGTCGCGACGGTGGCCGAGCGCCATCGCCATCGCTACGAGTTCAACAACGCGTACCGCGAGCGGCTGGAAGCCGCGGGGCTGCAGGTGACGGGGCTCTACCCCGAGAAGTCGCTGGTGGAGATCGTGGAGTTCCCCGACCACCCCTGGTTCGTCGGCGTACAGTTCCACCCCGAGCTTCGGTCGCGGCCATCCGATCCCCACCCGCTCTTCCGCGGCTTTGTCCGGGCGACGAACGCGGAGCGGACGCGGCGGGAAGGGGGCGGCGCGCCATCGCCCCCGGATCGCGCCCCCAGCGCGACACGGGCGTAGGGGGCGACATGCCCGCGCCACGCTCCTTTCCGCCCGTCGTCGTGGGATCGGCGCGCTTCGACTCGGAGCGGCTCTCGCTGATCGCGGGACCGTGCGTTCTCGAAGACGAGGCGATGGTTTTGGAAACGGCGACCGAGTTGAAGCGCCTGGCGACCGACCTCGGAATCCCCTTCGTCTTCAAGGCGTCCTATTCCAAGGCGAACCGCTCGGCGGGGGATTCGTTCCGCGGGCCGGGCCTGACGGCCGGGCTGGCGGTTCTGAGCCGCATCCGGGACGCCTTGGGCGTCCCCGTGACGAGCGATGTCCATGAAGTCGCCGAGGTGGGCGAGGCGGCCGCCACGCTCGACCTCCTCCAAATCCCGGCGTTCCTCTGCCGTCAGACGGCGTTGATCGAGGCGGCCGCGCAAACGGGGAAGCCGATACACGTGAAGAAGGGCCAGTTCCTATCGCCGGACTCGATGCGCCACGTCGTAGAGAAGGCAAGGGCTGCGGGCGCGAGGGGCGTGATCGTGACGGAGCGGGGAACCACCTTCGGGCATGGGGATCTCGTCGTCGATTTCCGGGGTATCGCGGTGATGGCGGCGAACCGTTGTCCGGTATTCTTCGACGCGACCCACTCGGTCCAGCGCCCCGGCGGGCGCGAAACCGCGGGGGAGCGCGCGTTCATACCGATCCTCGCGCGCGCGGCGGTGGCGGCGGGGGCTGACGGGATCTTCCTGGAAGCGCACCCGGACCCGTCGAAGGCCCGTTCGGACCGCGACAGCCAGTTGCCCCTCGGGGAAGTGGGGCCCTTGCTCCGCTCCCTCCTGAAGATCCGGGCCGCCCTGGCCGATACCGTCAACACGGAGGGGCAACGAGCGTGACCCGACAGAGCCCCGCCTCCGGGAAGCCCGCGATCAGGGCCCGTACTCCCGGAGACGTGTCCGCAGAGCAACCGGTGCTCGAATGGGGCCGGGAGGTGGTGCTGCTCGAATTGCGGGCGTTGGAGATCCTCAAAGACAAAATTGACAATGCGTTCGGGCGTGCGGTTCACCTGTTGGCCGAAGTAAAGGGGCAGGTTTTGGCCAGCGGCGTGGGCAAATCGGGGCTGGTGGCGAAGAAGATCTCGGCGACGCTTACCAGCACGGGCACGCCCTCGACGTTCGTCCACCCGGTGGACGCCGCGCACGGCGACCTGGGGATCGTGACCGGGCGCGACGCGGTATTGCTCCTATCCAAGAGCGGCGAGACGGTCGAGCTGCTCGACTTGCTCCCCACGTTTCGGCGACGGGGGGTGCCGGTCATCGCCATGACGTGCGCCCCGGGGTCCACGCTGGGTCGGGAGGCGGACGTGACGCTGGACCTGGGGCGGTCGCGCGAGGCCTGTCCGGACGATCTGGTGCCGACGTCGAGCACGACGGCCGCGCTGGCGATGGGGGATGCCGTCGCCGTGGCCCTGATGCGGTTGAAGGGATTCACGCGGGAGGACTTCGCCGTCCTTCACCCGGGCGGCGTGCTCGGGGAGATCGCCGCGAGGCGCGTCGAGGAAAGGATGCGTCGCGGGGAGGACGTTCCGCGCGTCGCCGCGACGGCCTCCCTGCACGAGGCGCTTCTCGAGATTCTGCGCAAGCGGATCGGAATGACCACCGTCGTGGACGCGGACGGTCGGCTCGGCGGGGTGCTGACGGACGGCGACTTGAAGCGGATTCTCCTCGCCGGCGCGTTCGATCCGTCGCAGCCGGTGGCCTCGGTGATGTCCCGATCGCCGAAGACCATCGAGGCCGACGCGCTCATCGCCCACGCGGTGCGGCGCATGGAGGAGAACGAGGGGGGCGCGATCACGTCGCTTGTCGTACTCGATGCCGCGGGAGCCCCTGCCGGCGTGCTGCACCTGCACGACTGCCTGGGACTCCGCAACCGGTAACGTTATGAAACGTAGAAGGTTTGACCCGTGCGAAGAGGGTCTGGTAGTTTTTGCGTCGGGAACGCGCCGCGGAGCGGCACGCCTCCTGCTGGCGGGCGCTCTGGCGATCGCCAGCATGGGTGGTGCGACAGGATGCCAGGGAAACCGCACGCCCGTGGCGGCTCGGGAGGACGTCCGACTGCCGGACCAGGAGGCGCGCGATTTCACGCTGACGGAGAGCGCGGCGGGGACGAAGAACTGGACGCTGCGCGCGGAGTACGCGGCGATGTACAACCGCGAGCAGCGCGTCGACGCAACGACCGTGCAGATCGATTTCTTCGATCGGGAGGGAGTCCTCTATTCGACCCTTCTCGCCGATCGGGGCACCGTCCATCAACGGACCAATGACCTGGAGGCGCGGGGAAACGTGCGCGTCACGACCAAGAACGACGTACGAATGGAAACCGACTCGCTCCGGTTCATCAACCAGACGGGCATGATCGAGTCGGACGGGTTCGTGCGCGTCACCCGCAACGGGGACGTCCTGACCGGCTACGGGTTCGACAGCGACGCGACGCTCGAGCATTTCCGGCTGCGGCGCGAGGTCCGCGCCGAAGTGCGAAGCGCGGGCGGGGAAGACGGATTCGGACCGTGACCGAGAACGGCGGATTGATCGCGAGCGACCTCGAGCGGTACTACGGCCAGTGGAAGGTGGTCGACGGCGTCACGATCGAAGTCCGTCGCGGCGAAGTGGTGGGTCTTCTGGGCCCGAACGGGGCCGGCAAGACAACCACGTTCTATCTGATCGTCGGTCTCCTGCGGGGAGACGCCGGGACGATCCGGGTCGATGGCCAGGAAATCACGCGCATGCCGATGCACCAGCGGGCGCGCCTGGGGATTGGCTACCTGCAGCAGGAGCCGTCGATTTTCCGCCGGCTGACGGTGCGGGAGAACATCCTGGCGATCCTGGAGACGTTGCCGATGAGCCGCGCGGAGCGGTCGGAACGCCTCGATCAGCTCTTGGAGGAGTTGAACATCAGCCACTTGGCCGATCGTAAGGGTTACCATCTTTCGGGAGGGGAGCGGAGGCGGGTCGAGATCACGCGCGCGCTGGTGGCGCGGCCCGGGTACCTGCTCCTGGACGAGCCGTTCGTCGGCATCGATCCCATCGCGGTCGCCGAGATCCAGGACATCGTCGGGCGCTTGCGCGCGAAGGGCCTGGGCATTCTGATCACCGACCACAACGTGCGCGAGACCTTGAGCACCACAGACCGGGCGTACATCATGTTCGAGGGTCGCATCCTGCTTCAGGGGACGAGCCAGGAACTGGCGCAGGATCCGGTGGCGCGCCAAATCTATCTGGGCGAGCGATTCCGGCTCGACTGAGGACCGATCGTCATGGAAATGAAGCACGGCCTCATCCAAACGCAGCGACAGCAGCTGATCATCACGCAGCGGCTGCAGCAGGCGCTGAAGCTGCTGCAGATGCCGACCCTGGAGCTGCAGCAGGCGCTGAAGGCCGAACTGATGTCCAATCCCATGCTCGAGGAAGTCGACGAGGTCGATGATGAGCGGGAGACCCCGGACCCGGCCCCCGAGGCCGAGGAAGCCGCGCCGGCCGAGAAGAGCGAGGAGCAGGAGGTGAACTGGGACGACTACTGGCCCGACGCCTTCGATGCCCCCACGGCCCCCCGAACCAGCGACCCCGACGCCGAATTCTACGAACGCGTGCCCGTCACCGTGACCAGCCTTGGCGACCACCTCTTGGAGCAGCTGCGCTTCGGCGACCGCAGTGAGGAAGAGATCCTGATCGGGGAGTACCTCATCGGCTCGATCGACGAAAACGGCTTCCTGCAGACCACCGTCGACGAGGTGGCCGAGGCCCTGGCGGTCGCCCCGGAGCGTGTGGAAGAGGTCCTCGCCATGATCCAGACGTTCGAGCCGCCGGGGGTCGGGGCGCGCAACCTACAAGAATGCCTCTGGATCCAATTGGTCCAGCGGAAGGAGCAGGATTCCCTGGCCGCGCGCATCATTCAGGAGCAGTTCGATCACTTCGTGAACCGCCGCTTCGGCGAGGTCGCCCGCCATCTCAAGGTGACGACCGAGGCGGTGCAGGCGGCGGGGGACCTCATCGCGACGCTGGACCCGAAGCCGGGTCAGGTCATCGCGGTGGAGGAGACGAAGTACGTCGTGCCCGATCTGGTCGTGGAGCGTGTCGGCGAGGACTACGTCGTGACGCTCAACGACCGCAACGTGCCGCGGCTGCGCATCTCGAGCGCGTATGCGGGCGCGATGCGCAAGGACTCCGGAAACGCGGAGGCGCGGACCTTCATCAAGGACAAGTTGAGCGCGGCGAAGTGGCTGATCGGCACGATCGAGCAGCGACGCAAGACCATGGTCAAGGTGATGCGCCGGATCGTGGAGGAGCAGCGCGATTTCTTCGACCGCGGCGTCCAGGGGCTGAAGCCGCTCACGCTGCAGCAGATCGCCAACCAGATCGGCATGCACGAGTCGACGGTCAGCCGCGTCACGACGCAAAAGTACGTGCAGACGCCGCGCGGCGTCTTCGAGTTGAAGTACTTCTTCTCGAGCGGTCTCCAGACCGAGGACGGCGACGACGTCTCGGCGAAGGTTGCCAAGGACAACATCCTCACGCTGGTGAACGGAGAGGACAAGCGCGAGCCGCTTAGCGATCAGCGGATCGCGGAGTTGCTGAAGGACCAGGGGTTGAAGATCGCCCGGCGCACCGTGGCGAAGTACCGCGAGGCGCTCCGCATCCTGCCGGCGCGATCGCGCCGCCGCTACGACTAGCACCCCGAGTGCGGGGAGGTATGATGGACGTGACGATCAAGGGGCGGCACTGGTCTCCCGGCACCACCTTCCGGGAGTTCGCCACGAAACGCATGCAGAAGCTCCCGCGGATCTTCCCGTCGCTGATCCGCGCCGAGATGACCCTGACGCGGGAAGGACATCGCCATCAGGCGGAACTCCGCGTGCACGGAAACGGCGTCGACCTCCTGACGAAGGGGGTGGACGTCGATCCGCGCACCGCCGTCGACACGGTGGTCGAGAAGGCGGAGCGCGCGCTGGAGCGACGGAAGGATCGCCTGAAGGACCGCAAGAAGCGCGCGGGCGCGCGCGGGCAGGCCCGCCCGGCGCCGGTGGCGGAACTTCCACCGCTCCCTCGGACGCGCGCGACGGTCACCGTGGTGCGCGAGGCCGCCAAGCGTCCGGTCCTCTCCGCGAACGCGGCCGCCACGTCGCTGCTGCGCGGCCGGAAGCCGTTCCTGGTCTTTACCGAGCCGAGCGGCGAGGTGCGCGTCGCGTATCGACGCGGCGAACGCGAGGTGGGAATCCTTGAACTCGATTAAGCCGCCGCCGCTTGGCGTCGACCAGTTCTACGAACAGCAGCGCGAGCAACTCTCGCTGGAGCTGCTCTCGGCCGGCCTCGAGTCGCGCATTCCGATCACCCTGAGCGACATCCACCGCCCGGGCATGGCGCTCATGGGGTTCACCGAGAATTTCCTGGCGGATCGTATTCAAATCTTCGGCCGGACCGAGGTGGCGTATCTCGCCACGCTGAGCGAAGCGGACCGCCAGGCGGCGCTCGACCGCCTGTTCCGCTTCCAGGTTCCGTGCATCATCGTCGCGAAGGGTCTGGAGATTCCGTCGGGGTTCTTGGAGCGGGCGAACGAGCACACGATCCCGGTGCTGCGCACGCCGCAGGACACCACGCCCTTCATTCACCAGCTGACCGCCTATCTGGACTTCGTCTTCGCCCCCGCCATTTCGGTGCATGCGTCGCTGGTCGACGTCTACGGCGTCGGCCTTCTGTTCACGGGGCGAAGCGGGATCGGGAAGAGCGAAACGGCGCTGGACCTCGTCGAGCGCGGCCACCGTCTCGTCGCCGATGACGTGGTTCGCATCACGCGGCGGCACGGCGACATGCTGATCGGCGCGGGGAACGAGGTGCTGAAGCACACGATGGAGATCCGCGGGTTGGGCATCATCGACGTGCAGGCGATCTTCGGCATCCGGGCCATACGCGGGCAGAAGCGCGTCGAGGTGGAGGTGCATCTCACGGATTGGAGCGACGCCCGCGACTATGAGCGCGTCGGACTGGACGACGCGACCGTGAAACACCTCGACGTGGAGATTCCGCTCATCACGATTCCGATCTTTCCCGGCAAGAACATCACCGTCATCGCGGAAGTCGTCGCCCTGAACCACCTCGTGAAGGTCTACGGCTATCATCCGGCCCGCGCGCTGAACGAGCGCCTCCTCGAAAGCATGCGCATGAAGCTCTTGGCGAGCCCGATGGTGCGGGACGACACGGAGTAGCCGGTGTCCGAGCCCCGCCCCGCCGCGCTGATTCTCACGCACGGTGCCCTCGGCCAGGAGCTGTTGGGCACGGTGGAGCGCATCTTGGGAGCCCAGACGGACGCCCACAATCTCAGCAACGAAGGGCTGTCGGCCGAGGGTCTCGTCGCCGCCGTCGAGGCGCGCCTTGCCGCGCTGGCGCCCGGCCAGGGCGTCGTGATCTTCAGCGACCTCGCGGCGGGCTCGTGCGGCCTCGCGGCCCGCCGCGCCCGTTCCGACGACCGTGTCGTGCGGCGCATCAGCGGCACCAATCTTCCGATGCTCCTCGAGTTTTTCCACTATCGCGATTCGGTCCCCCTCGACGACCTCCTGCCGCGCATGGAAGCGAAAGGGCGCGCGGGGATCGCCGCCTCGTAGCGTGCCGATCCTTCTGGCGCGCGTCGATGATCGCCTGATCCACGGACAGGTCGTGCATGGGTGGGGCCGCGGACTGCGGGCCAGCCGATACGTCATCGTGTCGGACGCGCTGCGCGCCGAGCCCGCGCACGCCGAGCTCTACCTCCTGGCGGTTCCCGAGGACGCGCGCGGCCTCGTCGTCTCCGAGGAAGAGCTGCGGGACGCGGTCCTGGGCGAGGAGTTGGCGCGCGAGCGGACGATTCTCCTCTTCGCGGACCTCGGCACGCCGCTGCGGTTGGTCGAGGCAGGCTATCCGCTGCCGGAGCTGAATCTCGGGGGCCTCCATCACGCACCGGGGAAAGGGGCGGTGCTTCCGTATCTCTTCCTGGACGCGGAAGACCGCTCCCGTCTCGCCGCGCTCACGGCGCGGGGCGTGCGCGTGACGGCGCAGGACCTGCCCGGCAACCCCGCCCACGGCGCCGACACGATCCAGGAGTCGCCGTGATCGTCGATTTCCTCCGCCTCGCGTTCCTGGGCGGCATTCTCTCGATCGATCGGTCGGCCGGCTGGAACCTGATGCTCAGCCAACCGCTCGTGGGCGCCTGCCTCGCGGGCGCGTTGGTCCATCCGGGGAACGAATGGGAGCTCTGGGCGCTGCGGCTCCCGATCGCCGTCGGGGCGCTGCTCCAACTGCTCCTGACCAACCCGGCCTTGCCGGCCTCCCAACGCCCGCACGATACGGCGACCGCCGGTCCGATCGGCGGGGCGGTCGCCGTGCTGGGGATGGCCCACCTCCACGCCGCCGTGCCCTCGTCGTCGGGGGGCCTCCTGTGGGTGCTGCTCGGGGTAGGCTCCGGCCTCCTGGCCGCCGTCGTGGGCGGTTGGATTCACAGGCTTCATGGACACGCGTCGCGGCTCGACACGCGGCGCGCGGCGACGCTGGCCGCGGCGGGGGACGTCGGCGCTCTGGAGCGGCTGCACCTCGGCGCGTTGTGGCGCATCTTCACGCTGGGCGCCCTGTGGACATGGTGCGGGACGCTCCTTTTCCTGGCCGCATCCCTCGCCCTGCTGCCGCGGGTCATCGAGTACGCCAGCGCGCGCCGCGTGGGGTTCGTTTTCGCGCTGCTCCTCGGCGCCGCGCTCGCCGCCGCGTACGAGACGCACGTGCGCGGCGTTCGGCGCGGATGGCGGTGGAGCGCCGCCGGCGCCGCCGCCACGGCCGCCCTTCTGATCTCGCTCGGCCGGGAGGGCGCGTGAACGACGGCAGGCCGGAGGGAGCGCCGGACGTCGATCGGCGGGAGCCGGCCGAGCCGCCGCCCCGGCCGCCATTGCCCCTTCGGCGGCGGGATTTCGGGGCTGCCGCGGCGCGTCTGCTCCACGTGCAGGCGCTCCTCACCCCCGAGCGCATGCAGGGGCCCGGGTTCGCCTACGCCTTCGAGCCGATCCTCCGTCGACTCTACCCCGATCGGGGCCGGCTGGCGGAGGCGCACGAACGGCATGCGGCCTACGTCGCGACGCACCCGGTCATGACGGGGTACCTCCTCGGGGCGGCGGCGCGCCTGGAGGAGGAACGGGCTCGGGGCGGGGACATGGACGCCTCGAGGATCGAAGCGCTCAAGCGCGCGCTGGCGAGTTCGCTGGCCGCGATGGCCGATCCGCTCTTCTGGGTCGTCCTGCGCCCGCTGGCCGGCCTCGTCGGGGTGCTCGGGATCGCGCTGTTCGGGCCCGCGGATCCGCTGTTGCCGGATGTCCGCGTCCTGCTGTGTCCGCTGCTCCTCCTTTTGACGTACAATGCCGTGGCGTTGCCCATTCGTTGGCGCGGCATTCGCGCCGGCTACGCGCGCGCGGGATCGCCGGGCGACATCCTCCGGTCGCTTCGCCTCGCGGACTGGCGTGACGTGTTGGAACGCGGCGGCGCGCTGCTCTATGGCGTGCTGGTGATGGCGGTGCTGGCGGGCCTGGTCATGGCCACGCGGGCGCCGGCGTTGGGGCCGGGCCCACTGGTCTGGGCGATGGCGCCCCTGGCGCTCGGGTTCCTCATCGCCCGGGCGTTGTTGCGCCGCGCGCCGAGCGCGAGCGTGGAAACGAGCCTCGTGGTGCTGCTCCTCGCCGCCGCGGCGTCGCTCGTGCTCTGATTGTCGCGGAGGTCCTCGACACCGTCCATGTTGGAACAACAAGTTGTCATCCAGAACCGCCTCGGGTTGCACGCGCGCGCGTGCTCGGTCTTCGTGAAAGAGGCGGCGAAATACGCTTCGCACATCACGCTGGCGCGCGACGGTCTCGAAGTGAATGGGAAGAGCATCCTCGGCGTCATGATGCTCGCCGCCGAGCGGGGCGCAGAGCTCCTGCTTCGCGCCGACGGCGCGGACGAGGATGCCGCGCTCGCGGCGCTCGTCGGCGTCGTGAACGACAAATTCGGAGAGGAATGACCACGCTCACCGGCATCGCCGCCTCGCCCGGAATCGGCATCGGCCCGGTCCACCTCGTGGAGTCCCACGAGGCGGACGTGAACGACGGCGTGCTGCAGCCCGAAGCCGTCGCCGGCGAACAGGAGCGCTTCCGCGCGGCGATCGCCGCGTGCCGGGAATCGGTCCGAAAGCTGCGCGATACGATCGCGCTGGAAACCGGGGAAGAGCACGCCCGGATCTTCGACACGCAGATCGCCATCCTGCAGGATCCGGAGGCCATGGAGCAGACCCTGGCCGCCATCGCCACGGAGCGCCGAAGCGCGGGTTACTGCTACCGTCGGATTCTGACCGCCGTGGCCAGCCGCCTCGAGGAGGCGGACGACGAGTACTACCGGGAGCGCGCGCTCGACGTGCGGGACGTGAAGCGCCGCGTGCTGGCCCACCTTTCGGGCGTCACGCCACGCGGTCTTCGCGATCTCACGGTTCCCTCGCTGATCGTCGCGGCGGATCTGCCGCCGAGCGAAATGGCGCTCGCTCCCCGCGACAAGATTCTCGGTTTCGCCACCGACTTGGGCGGTCGCACGTCGCACACGGCCATCATGGCGCGGGCGCGCGGCATTCCGGCGGTCGTCGGCCTGAAGGAGGCGACGGAGGCCGCGCGGCAGGGCGCCGTGGGATTGGTGGACGGCACGCGCGGCGTGGTCGTCTTCGATCCGGACGAGGAGGTCCTGGAGGACCATCGTCGCAAGCAGCGGCGGTTCGAAGAGGTGGACGCCACCCGCGCGGCCCTCAAGGATCAGCGCTGCGTCACCCACGATGGCGTCGTGGTGCGCCTCGGCGCGAACCTCGAAATCCCCGAAGAGCTTCCGGGGATCCAGGACCACGGCGCGGACGGCATCGGGCTCTACCGGACGGAATTCTTCTACCTGTCTCGCCAAACGCTTCCCACGGAGGACGCGCAATACAACGCGTACCGTTCGGTCGTGGAATCCATGGCGCCGAAGCCCGTCGTCATCCGCACGCTCGACGTGGGCGGGGACAAGTTCGCCTCGTACCTGGGCACGCCGGAGGAGCGGAACCCCTTCCTCGGACTGCGGGGGATTCGATTCTCGCTGCAGCGCGAGGACCTGTTCCGCACGCAGCTGCGGGCCATCCTGCGCGCGGCGGCGTTCGGAAACGTGAACATCATGTTCCCGATGGTGCTGGGTCTGGAGGATTTCCGTCGGGCGAAGGTCATCGTGGCCGAAGTCGAGGCAGCGCTTCGGAACGAGGGGGTCGCGATCCCCGACCACGTTCCGCTCGGCGCGATGGTCGAGACCCCCTCGTCGGTCTTCGCGATCGACCTGCTGGCGCGCGAGGTCGACTTCGTCAGCATCGGGACCAACGATCTCATCCAGTACACGCTCGCCGTCGATCGAGGCAACGAGGCGATCGCGGAGATCTACGAGCCGCTCCATCCCGCGGTCCTGCGCGCGATCCACGCGGTGGTGAACGCCGGGAAGCAGCATGGAATCCGAGTGGGGATCTGCGGCGAGATGGCCGGTGAGCCCCTCTACGCCGTATTGCTGCTGGGTCTCGGGCTCAAGGATTTCAGCCTGAGTCCCTACCTCATTCCGGAGATCAAGACGATCCTTCGCGCCTGTGATTCGGCGGAGGCAGCCTCCCTGGCGGAGGAGTGCCTCGCGCTGGGCACCCCGGCGGACGTGCGCGAGCAGGTGACCGAGTTCATGCACCGTCGATTCCCGGAGCACTTCCTCGCGTGAGCCCGTCCCGCCGTCCCTCGTCATCGTCCCGGGGCCGAACCGCGTCCCGGCGTCGTGACCCCGACCGGCTCGACCGCGGCGGGATGGGCGCGCGCATCGAGGGGCTGGCGACCCAGTTGCGATCGGGAGCCGCGCTGGCCCGTCCGCTCGTGGAGGCCCTCGCTCCGGATCGGCCGCGGCGGATCGTGCTCTTCGGGATGGGGGGCTCGGCGATCGCGGGGGAACTGCTGGGATCACTGATCGAGCGCGAAGGCGCCTTCCCCCTGGAGGTCGTGCGGCACTATGAGCCACCGGGATGGTTGACGCCGGACGACCTGCTTCTCTTCTCCTCCTACTCGGGCGAGACCGAGGAGACGCTGGCGGCCTATCGAGCCCTTCGGTCCCTGGGCGCCGCCCGCGCGGTCGTCACGACCGGGGGCACGCTCGCGGCGCTGGCGCGCGAGGACGGCGTCCCCGCGGCCCTGTTGCCCCCGGGACATCCCCCCCGAGCCGCGCTCGGCTACTCGTTTTCCACGCTCGCCCACCTGGCGGAGCACGTTGGGGTCCTGGCCGAGGGAGGGCGGAGGGTTCACGCCGCGGCCGCGGAGGTGGAGCGGGTCGCTTCCACCTGCGGCCGCAACGTGTTACCATCGCGCAACCCCGCCAACGCGTTGGCGATACGGCTCTCGGGACGCGCGGTGCTTCTGATGGCGAACAGCAAGACGCTGTTGCCCGCCGCCATCCGTTGGAAGGGGCAGTTCAACGAAAACGCCAAGCATCTAGCCTGGGTCTCGGGACTTCCGGAGGCGAATCACAATGAAGTGGACGGATTCGTTCATCCCCCGTCGGTCCTGGGAAGGCTTGTCGCCGTATTCCTCCGGGATCCGGAGGACCACCCGCGCATCGTGCGACGGTTCGAGTGGCTGGGGCGCTATCTTCGCCGCAAGGGGATCCGCGTCGAGACGGTGACGCCCGAGGGGGACGACCGCATGGCCCGGGTCCTTTCGTGCGTTTCCATGGGGGACTTCGTGAGTTACTACCTCGCGCTGAGGCACGCCACCGATCCCAGTGCGCTACCCGGCGTCGAATCGTTGAAGCGGACCCTTAGCCGGTGAGGCCCGTCGCGATCATTCCCGCGGCCGGCGCGGGATCGCGGCTGCGGCCACACACGCATACCACGCCGAAACCGCTCCTTTCCGTCGCGGGAAAGCCGATTCTGGCGCATATCCTGGACCGCGTGGCCCGCGCGCGCCCGGAGCGCGTCGCGCTGATCATCGGCCCCGGGCCCCATGGAGAGCGGCTTCGCGCGTTCGCTTCCGCCCGGACGGATCTGGAGATCACCTGTGTCGTGCAGGATGAACCGCTGGGATTGGGGCACGCGGTGCTGCAGGCGAAGGATGTCGTCGGATCGTCGCCGGTCCTCATCGTGCTGGGCGACACCATCGTGGAGGCGCCGCTCGACGAACTGACCTCAGGGGGGTCCTGGATCGGCGTGAAGGAGGTCGACGACCCCCGCCGGTTCGGCGTGGCCGCGGTGCACGACGGCAAGATCACGGCCCTGGTGGAGAAGCCGGAGAAGCCGATCTCCCACTGGGCCGTCGTCGGACTCTACGCCCTGGCGAACGCACGTCTCCTCTTCGACTCGCTGGAGGGTCTGGAGAAGGGGGGCACGCGGACGCGCGGGGAACTGCAGCTGACGGATGCGCTCCAGCGGATGCTGCACGAGGGGGAGGAACTCCGCCCCTTTCCGGTAGAAGGTTGGTATGATTGCGGCAAGACCGAGGCGCTCCTGGAGGCGAACCGGGCGCTCCTCGACATCCAGGCGTTTCCCGCGAACCGGGAGGGCGTCGTCGTCCTGCCGCCTGTCGCGCTCGATCCGGGCGCCGACGTGTTGCACGCCGTGATTGGGCCCCACGCCTCGATCGGCGCGGGTGTGCGGATTCGCCGTTCCATCATTCGGAATTCAATCATCAACGAGGGCGCCACCGTGGAGGACGCGATGCTCGACCAGTCGGTGCTTGGCGAGCGCGCGGTCGTTCGCGGAACCATGCAGCGTCTGAACGTCGGGGACTCATCGGAGGTCGAGCGTACATGAAGGCAGAAGCGACCCAGGCCAAACCGAAGCCGAGCAGGACATCCACTGCCGCGAACGCCGTGCTCTTTACGTCGGAGTCCGTAACGGAAGGACACCCGGACAAGGTCGCGGACCAGATTTCCGACGCCGTGCTCGATTCCATCATGGCGCAGGACCCCTTCGGTCGCGTCGCGTGCGAGACGCTGGTCACGACCGGCCTCGCCCTGGTTTCCGGCGAGATTTCCACGAAGTGCTACGTCGACATTCCGCGCATCGTGCGCGAGACCATTCGGACGATCGGCTACGACGATCCGAAGTACGGCTTCGATCACGAGACCTGCTCCGTCCTGACGTCGATCGACGAGCAGTCGGGCGACATCGCGCTCGGCGTCGACCGGCGCGGCGCCGGCGATCAGGGCCTGATGTTCGGGTACGCGGTGCGGGAAACGCCGGAGTTGATGCCGCTCCCGATCACGCTGGCCCACCGGCTGTCGCGTGGGCTCTCGGACGCGCGCCGCTCGGGGAAGTTCCCGGAGCTGCGTCCCGACGGAAAGTCCCAGGTCACGGTCCTCTACGAGGGAGGACAGCCGCGGCGCATCGATACGGTGGTCCTGTCGACCCAGCACGCCGACATGAGCGACCGCGAACTCGACGCGTTTCGCGCGCGGCTGATCACCGAGGTGATCACGCCGGTGCTGCCCAAGGAACTGACGGAAAAGGAGCCGACTTACCACATCAATCCCACGGGACGCTTCGTGCTCGGCGGACCGCGGGCCGACACCGGGCTCACCGGCCGGAAGATCATCGTCGACACCTACGGCGGATTCGGCGGTCACGGCGGCGGCGCCTTCAGCGGAAAGGATCCGACGAAGGTCGACCGGTCCGCCTCCTACGCGGCGCGCCACGTGGCGAAGAACATCGTCGGGGCCGGATTGGCGGAGCGCTGCACGGTGCAACTGGCGTACGCCATCGGCGTGGAGGAACCGGTCTCCGTGATGGTGGATAGCCACGGCACCGGCACCGTTCCCGACAGCCGTATCTCCGAGTTGGTGCGGAAGCACTGGGATCTGCGTCCGCACGCGATCATCCACGCGCTGGATCTACGGAAACCGATCTTCAGGCGGACCGCCGCCTACGGACACTTTGGACGCGAGAACGAGGGGTTCCGCTGGGAGCTGCTCGATCGCGTGGAGGACCTGAAACGTGACGCCTGAGACTGCCACGATGACCGCCAAAGGACATGTCGCCGACGCGGGCCTTGCCGCCAGCGGCGTGAACCGAATCAACTGGGCCGAGAAGGAGATGCCGGTCCTCCGCCAGATCCGCGCTCGCTTCGAGAAGGAGAAGCCGTTGCAGGGCAAGCGGATCGCAGCGTGCCTTCATGTGACGACGGAAACCGCCAACCTCATGCTGACCCTGAAGGCCGGGGGCGCGGACGTGGCGCTCTGCGCCTCGAATCCGCTCTCGACGCAGGACGATGTCGCCGCGGCGTTGGCGCACACCTATTCCATCCCCACGTTCGCCATCAAGGGGGAGGATGACGGCACCTACTACAAGCACATCGCCGCCGTGCTCGACACCAAGCCCGAGATCACCATGGACGATGGCGCGGACCTCGTGTCGGTGCTCCACAAGGAGCGCGCGGAGCAGGCCAAGGCCGTCATCGGCGGGACGGAGGAGACCACGACGGGCGTGATCCGTCTCAAGAGCATGGCGCGCGAAGGCGCCCTGCGGTATCCGATCCTGGCCGTGAACGACGCCAAGACGAAGTACCTGTTCGACAATCGCTACGGGACGGGGCAGAGCACGCTCGACGGCATTCTCCGCGCGACGAACCGGCTCCTGGCCGGGTCCACGTTCGTCGTGGTCGGGTACGGATGGTGCGGGAAGGGCCTGGCGACACGCGCGCGCGGCATGGGCGCGAAGGTCGTCGTGACCGAGGTCGACGCGCTTCCCGCGCTCGAGGCGGTCATGGACGGATTCCAGGTCATGCCTGCGGCCGACGTCGTACCGATCGGGGACTTCTTCGTGACCGTCACGGGGAACATCAACGTCCTGCGACTCGAGCACTTCAAGGCGATGAAGGACGGGGCGATCGTCGCGAATTCCGGTCACTTCAACGTCGAGCTCGATCTCGCCAGCCTGGCGAAGGCCGCGAAGGCGCGCCGCGCGGTGCGTCCGTTCGTCGAAGAGTTCACGCTCGACGGAGGGAAGAAGGTGTTCATCCTGGGCGAGGGGCGCCTCATCAACCTGGCGTCCGCCGAAGGGCACCCCGCTTCCGTCATGGACATGAGCTTCGCCAATCAGGCGCTGGGGTCGGAGTGGATCATCGCGAACGCGAAGACCCTGAAGCCCGACGTGTTCCCGATCCCGCAGGCGCTCGACGAGCAGATCGCGCGCCTGAAGCTGGAGGCGCTGGGCGTGCGCATCGACACCCTGACGACCGAGCAGGTCGCCTATCTCGCCTCCTGGCAGCACGGGACGTAAGGTCGGAAGCGATCCGATGGAGCTCCTAGGCCGGATCTCGCTCCGGCGCAAGCACCAGATCCTTGGGCTTTGCCTCCTGACGATCGCGCTCTTTCTCGCGCTCGCGCTGGCGACGCGCGACGCGCGCGACACGGCGGCGGATCTCTTCGCCACCGGGGCCGTCCGCAACCAGGCCGGCGTGCTGGGGGCGCTCGCGGCCACGGGTCTCGTCCGGTTTCTCGGAACGCTCGGCTCGTGGTGCATCCCGCTCGCGCTCTTGGCATGGGGGTGGAACCGCCTACGCCTACGGGCCCCATCCGATCTCGCCTATCGCACGGCGCTCGCCGCGGCGGTGGTGTGGCTGGGCCTCGGCCTTCTCTATCTCGCCGGTGGCGGCAATCGGGTCTGGGCCGGCGCCCTGGGGGAGTGGATCGGCGCCGGTTCGGCGCGCCTCCTGGGCCGCATCGGAGCCCAGCTCGTCCTCGGCACGGCGTTGATCGTGGTGACCGCGGTCGCCTTCGAATTGGGAGCCGCCTCACCGCTCCGCCGGATGCTGTCGGGAGTTCTGTCGCGCTTCGGTCCCGAGCCGAAGCGTAGGCGCCGCGCCGCGGTCGATCCCGCCGACGCCGAAGCGGACGCGATCGAGCCGCCCCCGACGAAGGCCCGTCGACGCCGCGCGCCGGCGGAGGAAGAGGCCGCGCTCGCCTCGGCATTCGCCCCCGAACCGGAGTCCGCGCGGCGCGAATCGCGCACGCCGGCGTCGAGCGGTCCAAAGATCATGGGCCGCACACCGGCGGACGCGAAAGCCGAGCCGCTGGCGATTCCGTTCCCGGCATCGTCGCCCGAGGGTGTGGCGGGGGCGGCGCCGACCGTGGGCCGCGCCCCGCAGCCCCTGCCGGGACGCGGGGAGAAGCCGCGGGGCTCGGCGGGAAGCGAGGGGGCGGGTCTCCAGCTGGGCTCGGCCACCGCGCCGGAGACGGCGCTCCCACCGCTCGATCTGCTCGACGCCCATGAATCGAGCCAAGTGCCGATCGCCGAGGAGGAGCTCTTCGAGCTCTCCCGCGTGCTGGAGCGCACGCTCTCCGATTTCGGGGTGGCGGGAAAGGTGTCCGAGGTCCACCCGGGACCGGTGATCACCCTGTTCGAGTACGAGCCCGCGCCGGGTGTGAAGGTGAATCAAATCCTCAACCGGCAGGACGACCTCGCGCTTGCGTTGCGCGCGCAGCGCATTCGCATCGTCGCCCCCATCCCCGGCAAGGCGGCGGTCGGGATCGAGATACCCAACCGGGTGAAGCAGATCGTCTCGTTCCGCGAAATCGTCGCGTCGCCGCTCTTCCAGGGAGGAAAGGACGCGCTGCCGATCGCGCTGGGGAAGGACGTGTCGGGCGCGCCGTTCACGACGTCCCTGGAGCGGATGCCGCACCTGCTCGTCGCGGGCGCGACGGGGTCCGGAAAGAGCGTGTCGGTCAACGTGCTCATCATGAGTCTCCTGATGCGGCGCACCCCCTCGGAATTGCGGCTCATCCTGATCGACCCCAAGATGCTGGAGCTGACGCCCTACAACGGCATCCCGCACTTGCGCATGCCGGTGGTGACCGATCCGAAGAAGGCGGCGCAGGCGCTCCGATTCTGCGTCAAGGAAATGGAGCGTCGGTACCAGATCCTCGCCAAGCACGGCGCGCGGCACATCGAGGGCTACAACCGTCTCGGCATCGATCCCGCCGAGGAAGAGGACGCCAAGCTCCCCTACCTGGTCGTGATCGTGGACGAACTCGCCGACCTCATGGCGCTTCTTCCCGCGGAGATCGAAGAGCCGATCGGACGGCTGGCCCAGATGGCGCGCGCCGTCGGCATCCATCTGGTGCTCGCGACGCAGCGCCCGTCGGTGGACGTCATCACCGGACTCATCAAGGCCAACTTCCCGTCGCGCCTGGCGTTTCAGGTGGCCAGCCGCACCGACTCGCGCGTGATCCTGGACATGAACGGCGCCGAGAGCCTGCTGGGCCATGGCGACTCGCTGTACCTTCCGGCGGGGAAGCCGGAGCCGTTCCGGATCCACGGCGCCTACGTTTCCGGTGAAGAGATCGAACGGGTGGTCACGTTCCTGAAGGATCAGGGCGCGCCGACGGTCGAGGACGATTCGGTCCTCGAGACGGTCGCCAACCTCGACACGGAGGCGGAGGACGAGCTGTTCGAGGAGGCGATGCGTTTGATCGTGCTGCACCAGCAGGCATCGACGTCGATGCTGCAGCGCCGGCTGAAGGTCGGGTACTCCCGTGCCGCGCGGCTGCTGGACCTCCTGGAGGAGCGCGGCATCGTCGGGCCCTCCGAGGGCGCGAAGGGGCGCGAGGTCCTGGTGACCGAGCACGAGCTCGCGGAACGCCGCGCGGGCGCGCCGCATGTCGGATCCGAGTCGTGACCCACCCCGTACCGCTCGTGCTGCCGCCCGTCCGAACCGATGCCGCCCCGCCATCGCGCGTGGCGCTCGTGACGCTGGGATGCGCCAAGAACCTCGTCGACTCGGAGATCATGGCGGGACTCCTCGCGCGCGGCGGCTTCGCGATGAGTGGAAGCGTCGCGGACGCGGACGTCGCGATCGTGAACACCTGCGCGTTCATCGGCCCATCGCAGAAGGAATCGATCGATCGCATCCTGGAGCTCGCATCGCTCAAGCGGGAGGGCTTGCTCCGCGGCATCGTCGTGGCCGGCTGCATGGCGCAGCGGTACGAGCGTGAGCTGCTGCGGGAGATTCCGGAAATCGACGCCGTCGTCGGCACCGGCCAGGTGGACGCGATCGTTCGCGTCGCCCACCGCGTGCACCGCGGCGTGTCGGAGCCGATCGTCGAGGTGGGGCCGCCGGGCACGGCGATCGATCTCGCCACGCACCGCGCGGTGTCGACCCCGCGCCATCTCGCGTACCTTCGCATCGCCGACGGGTGCGACTTTCGATGCACGTTTTGCATCATTCCGGCGCTCCGCGGCGACCTGCGGAGCCGCTCCCTCGAGTCGATCGTCGAGGAGGCGCGGCGTCTGGCGGGCGCGGGCGTGCGGGAGCTGCACCTGATCGCGCAGGACTCCACCTCGTACGGCGAGGACCTCTACGGGGCCTCGCGCCTGCCGGAGCTGTTGCGGGCGCTGGCGGGCGTCGAGGGCATCGCGTGGATTCGTGTTCACTACACGCATCCAAAGACGTGGAGCGAATCGCTCGTGCGGGTGTTCGAGGAGGAGGAGAAGGTCTGCCCCTACGTCGACATCCCGCTTCAACATCTGACCGATCGCATGCTGCGCCGGATGCGGCGCGAGGTGAATCGAGCCGAGATGGAACGTCTGTTCGGGACCCTGCGGTCGCGGATCCCCCACGTGGCGATCCGAACCCACTTCATCGTCGGGTTTCCCGGGGAGACCGAGGAGGACTTCGAGGCGCTGCTGGAGTCGGTGGAGCGATCGGATTTCGACCACGTGGGATGTTTCGCCTACTCGCGCGAGGACGGCACGCCCGCGGCACGCATGAAGGACCAGGTTCCGGAGCGCGTGAAACTGCAGCGGCGGCGCCGGCTCATGGAGGCGCAGCGGCAGGCGGCGACGCGGGTGTGGAGTCGATGGGTGGGGCGGACCGCGGACGTTCTGATCGACGCGCCGGACGGAACCCGTCCGGGACGTTGGGTGGGACGATTGGCGCAGCAGGGGTACGACGTCGACGGTGTGACCCATGTGCGGGCGAAGGGCGCGCTGGCGCTCCGGCCCGGGGACCTGGCGCGGGTGAGGATCACGAAAGCCCGGCACTACGATCTCGAAGGGGAGGTGGTCGCGTGATGGGCGCGAGGGTGAGCATGCTTGGCGTTCTGGTCGTCGGTTTGGCGTGGGGGGCCGCCTCGTCGCCCCGGACCGTCGCGGCGGCGCCGACGGCGCCGACGCACGTCGCGGTCTTCGATTCCATCGCCGGCCGCGTGGCCGATCAGTTGGTGCCGCCGGGATCCATCCCGCCGGGCCGGACGCTCGATTTGAAGATTCCGCTTCCCGGCGACACGCTGTCGCTTCTGGAGCAGCGGCTCCTGCAGCGGCTGAAGGACCGCGGCGTCACGGTGCGGCTGTCTCGATCCGAGGATGCCGCCGCGATCGATCCGATCACCGGGGAGCCCGCGATGGGCGCGCCGGCCCCCGACGGCGGTCCGGCGCCGCTCCACCTGGAGGCGCGCATCGAGTCGCGAAGCATCGTGTACCTGCGCCGGGTGGGCCGGTTCCCCTTCGGAACGAAGGGCATCGAACGCCTCGTGACGCTCCAGGCGCAGTCGCGACTCGTGGATGGAGCGTCCGGGGAGGTCGTCTGGGCGCACACGGGGTCCGGTCGCGCGCTGGACATGGTGCCGTCCCGCGACGTGGAGGCCGTCGCCTCCTCCGGGTTCGGCATGTTCCGTCCCGGCGTGCCGCCGCGCCGGGGGCTCCGGTTCCTGGAGCCGGTGATCGTGGCGGGCGTCGTGATAGGGTTGGTCGTTCTTTTCTATTCGAACAGGACCTGAGGGAAGCACGATCCTCGGGGCTTCAAGGAGGGGTTCGATGGCGACGGGAATGACGCTCGCGGCGCGCCAGCGGTGGGTGCTCGGCCGGGACGCATTCGATCGGGGTCGGTACGACGAGGCGATCGAGGAATTGGAGAAGGCGATCGAGCTCGCCCCCGACTTTCCGGACCTGCACAACCTGTTGGGGTTGGCGCTCGGCCTCACCGGTGATCGGGAGCGGGCGGCCGCGGCCTTTCAGCGCGCGCTCCAGCTGAATCCGCGCTACGTCGAGGCGCGGATGAACCTCGCGATCGTGTACAACGAATTGGGTCGGTATGACGAGGCGCTTCAGGAATTCCGAGCGGAGCAGCCTCGCGACCCGGATCACGGAAACCTCTCGCCCGACGTCCGATCCTATCTGGCCGAGTCGCACGGCTTGCTCGGCGACACGTATCGGAACCTGGGCCTGCACGCCGATGCCGCCCAGGAGTACCGCAAGGCGCTGAAGGCCGCCCCCCAGTTCCTGGACATCAAGAACAAGCTGGCCTCCGCGCTGGGGGAGATGGGCCTTCATGAAGACGCGGAAGCCGAACTGGAATCGACCCTCAAACAGAATCCGCGGTACGTCGACGCGCGTGTGACGCTCGGCATCGTGTACTACCGCGCCGGCCGGCGGCATCGTGCCCGGGAGGAGTGGGAAGAGTGCCTGCGTCACCAACCGGATCACGTTCGCGCGAAGGCGTATCTGGAACTCCTCGACCGCGAATCGGAGACCGCGGAGGATCCGCGTCCGCGATGAGGAGCGCGCGGGGATTCGTAGCGGCGACTGCCCTGTTGTTGCTGGTGGGCTGCGGGGGGACGATCGGGGAGCAAACCGGCGGGGTCGCGGACTTCGAGCGGGGCAAGCGTCTCTATGACGAAGGTCGCTGGGTCGACGCCATCCTCGACTTGAAAGCGTTCGTCGAAGCGTACCCGGGAACGGAGCGGACCGACGACGCCCTCTTCTACCTGGGCAACGCCTACTTCCAAACCAAGGACTACGCGCTGGCGTCGGGGCAGTTCGACCGGCTCCTGCGCGACTTCCCGGGCACGCTGTTCGAATCGGACGCGCGATTCCTGCTCGCCCGCTGCGACGACCTGCAATCGCACAGCGCCCTCCTGGACCAGACGGAGACCGAGCGCAGCATCGGGCGGTATCGCGTATTCCTCGAGCTCTACCCGGATCACCCGCGTGCCGCCGAGGCGCGCGAGCGCGTCAGGGCGCTGACGAACCGGCTGGCGGAGAAACGCTTCAAGAACGGCAGGCTCTACGTCCGGCTCCACGAGTACCGTGCGGCGGAGATCTACCTACGATCCGTGCTGACGGACTACCCGGATTCGCCGTGGGCCACGGAGGCCGCGCTGCTCCTCGTCGACGTGCTCACCAAGCAGGGGAAGCGTGACGGGGCGCTGGAGGTTCTGAAGTCCGTCCCTCCCGCCGACGGCGTCGAGGAGGACACCCGCCAGAAACTGGAGGAGCGCCGCCGCGAGTTGGAGGGAGGCAGCGCATCGCGGTGAGGCGTCTCGGAATCTACGGCGGCACGTTCGATCCGGTCCACGTGGGACACCTGATCATGGCGCAGGAGGCCGTCGCGCGCCTTCGCCTGGATCGACTCCTGTTTCTGCCGACGGGCCGGCCCGCGCACAAGCGTTCCCGGCACATCACGCCCGCCAACCATCGCGTGGCGATGCTACGTCTGGCGCTGCGGGGAAACCCGCGTTTCGGAATCTCCCGTCTCGAGGCGGATCGCGACGCCGTCGCCTTCACCGCGGTCACGCTGGAGCACCTCGCACGGACCGAAAAGGCGGAGCTCTACTTCCTGATGGGCCAGGACAGCCTGGAGGAGTTCCGGACATGGCGGGATCCCGACCGCATCCTGTCGCTCGCGCGGCTGGTCGTCGCGCCACGCGGTGACGGGATGCTGGGCAGTCTGGACCCCGCGACGCGCCGGCGCGTCATCTTTTTGAAGCCTCCGCGCATCGACATCGCGGCATCGGAAATCCGTCGCCGTCTCCGCCGTGGGAGCACCGTGCGATACTGGGTTCCCGACGCCGTCCTCGCCTACATTCGCCGTCATGGCCTCTACCGATCACCCCGATAGCGGCGCGTCGCTGCTCCTCGTCGACGGTTCCGCGCTTCTCTATCGGGCGCACTTCGCCTTCATCCGGAATCCGCTTCGCGCCGCCAGCGGCGAGGTGACCAGCGCGACGTTCGGCGTCCTGCAGACGCTGCTTCCCGTGTTGGACCAGCGGCGTCCCGACCGCGTCGCGATCGTCTTCGACACGTCGGCCCCGACGTTTCGTCACCGCGCGTATCCCGACTACAAGGCGCACCGCCCGCCGATGCCCGACGATCTGGCCGGGCAGATTCCGCGCGTTCGGGAGGTCATGCGGCTTCTGGGCCTGCCCCTCGTGGAGCAGGAGGGTGTGGAGGCGGACGACTTGATCGGAGCCCTGGCGCGGGAAGCCGAGCGCGACGGCGCCACCGTTTGGATCCATACGGGGGACAAGGATTTCTATCAACTCGTCTCCGATCATGTGCTGCTGCTCTCACCGAGGGGCCGCGGCGCGGAGCTGGTCACGGTGGACCGCGCGGGCGTGCGGGAGCGCTACGGCGTGGCGCCGGAGGAGATGATCGACCTTCTTGCGCTCATGGGCGACGCCTCGGACAACGTTCCCGGCGTGCCCGGGGTCGGCGAGAAGACGGCCGCCAAGCTGATCCAGACGTTCCATACGATGGATCGTCTCTACGCCTCGCTCGATTCCGTCGAGCGGGCGTCGCTACGGGAAAAGCTGCGCGCGAACGAGGATCGCGCGCGCCTGAGCCGCACGTTGGTCACGATTCGCACGGATTTGCCGCTCGACCGGCACTGGTGGGAGCTGCGCCGGGAGCCGGTCGATTACCCCCGCCTGTTGCAGGTCCTCCAGGACCTCGAACTCCGAGCGCACCACAAGCGCTTCGCCATCGCGGCGGCGGAGCAAGCGGCGGCGGCCGATCCGAAGGAGCCGATCGGAGATCTCTTTCCGGCGACGGTCGCGCCGGCGGCGGAGCGTCCGCCGCTCGGTCGCTACACGATCGTCCGCGACGCGAAGGCGCTGGCGGCGTTCGCGTCCGCGCTGTCGAAGGCATCCGGCCCCGTCGCCTTCGACACCGAAACGACAGGACTCGATCCGCAGCAGGCGGAGCTGGTCGGCATCGGCATGGCGCTCGCCGAAGGCGAGGCGTACTACCTGCCCCTGGGACACGCCGCGGGACCGAATCTCGACGCCGAGGCCGTGCGGGCGGTGCTGCGGCCGTTCTTCGACGATGCGCGGGCGCGCCGCGTCGCCCAGAACGCCAAGTACGACTGGTTGGTCCTGGAGCGCTTCGGGGTGCCGGTCCGCGACATCGCGGGCGACACGCTGGTGGCGGCCTATCTGGTGGATCCCGATCGACCCAAGAACCTCGATGCGCTGGCAGCATCCCGCCTCGGGATCGAGAAGATCTCCACGGAGTCGCTGATCGGTCCGCGGGGACGGAGCCAGAAGACGATGGCGCAGCTTCCCGTGGAGCAGGTGGGGGTGTACTGCTGCGAGGATGCCGACGTCGTGCTGCGGCTCCTTCCCATCCTCGAGGGAGAGGTGGAGAAGGCGCAGGCGGGAGCGCTGTACCGGGACGTGGAAGTCCCGCTGGTCGGTGTCTTGGCCCGGATGGAGCGGGCGGGCATGAAAGTCGATACGGCCGTCCTGGAGGAGTTGTCGATCTCCCTGGGCGAGACGATGGCGCAGGCGGAACAGGCGATCCAGGAATCGGCCGGGGTCCCCTTCAACGTGAAGTCGCCGCGCCAGGTGGCGGAGGTTCTGTTCGGAAGGCTGAAGCTGCCGAAGGGCAAGCGAACGAAGGACGGGTACTCGACCGACGAGGAGGTGCTCGAATCGCTTGCGTCGCTCCATCCGCTTCCGCGCCTGCTCCTCGAGTACCGGCAGGCGCAAAAGCTCAAATCGGCGTACGTGGACGCGCTCCCGAAACTCGTCCATCCCGACACCGGGCGCGTGCACGCGACGTTCCACCAGACGATCGCGTCGACCGGACGCTTGAGCGCCAGCGACCCCTCGCTGCAGAACATTCCGATCCGTACGGAAGCGGGCCGCCAGATCCGCCGCGCGTTCGTCGCCGAGGGCGAGCGCGGGTTGCTTGCGTCCTTCGACTATTCCCAGGTCGAGCTCCGGCTCCTGGCGCACGTTTCCCACGATCCGGTGCTGACCGAGGCGTTCCGCGTCGGCGCGGACGTTCATGCCGCGACGGCGGCCCGCCTCTTCGGGGTGCCCCTCGCGGAGGTCACGCCGGCGCAACGGGCGCAGGCGAAGACCGTCAATTTCGGGATCCTCTACGGAATGGGCGCCGCACGGCTCGCGCGCGAGCTATCGCTTTCACGTCCTCTGGCCGCCGCCTTCATCGACGAGTACAAGAGGACCCACGCCGGTGTGGCCGCGACGATGGCCCAATTGCTGGCCGACGCCAGAGAGCGGGGATACTCGGAGACGATCCTCCGCCGCCGCCGTCCGCTTCCCGCGCTGCACGACACGCACGAAGGGCGCCGCGCCGAAGCCGAGCGCGCGGCCATCAACTCGCCGATCCAAGGCTCCGCAGCCGACTTGGTCAAAGTGGCCATGGTGAAGATCGACGGCCTCCTCCGCGCGAAGGGATTCCGGTCGCGCCTCATTCTTCAAATCCACGACGAGCTCCTGTTCGAGTCCGACGAGGAGGAGATCGACGCGCTGGCCGCGCTCGCCACCGATGTGATGGAGCATGCCCTTCCGCTCCGTGTTCCGCTCGTCGTCCACCAGGGCCGGGGAAAGTCCTGGGCGGACGCCCACGCCTAGTCCCTCGCCGGTCATGAAACCTCGCCGCGGCCTTGACGCGCCGCGTGGCGAACCCTAGGGTGCGGGGGTGCCGCACATCGGGGTTTTCGGGCTCATGGCCTCCGGCAAGTCGACGGTGTCACGCTGGTTCCGCGATTGGGGGGCCGCGCTCGTCGAGGGGGATGCGCTCGGGTGGGAGGTTCTTCGCGAGCCGGATGTGACGCGGCGGCTGGTGGAGGTGTTCGGCCCCGGCCTCCTCGACGCCACCGGGGCGGTCGATCGCGGCCGGCTGGGGAGGCGCGTGTTTCTCGACGAAGGAGCGATGCGGCACCTGAATGATATCGTGCAACCGGCGCTCCTACAGCGCGTTCGGGAGGCCATGGCGGAATCCACGGCAACCACGACCGTACTGGACGCCGCGATGCTGACGACGTGGGGACTGGATCGCGAGTTGGACGGCGTCCTGGAGATCCGGTCGTCGGAAGCGGCGCGCGCCGAGCGGTTGATGAGCGCCCGCGGATTTTCGCGGGACGAGGCGCTGGAGCGCATCCGTGGCCAGCGGCTTCCGGCGGTATCGCGCGCGAAGCGGCACTGGGTGCTGGAAAACAACGACGATCTGACCGCGTTGCGCCGCGGCGCGGAGGCGGTTTGGAACGAAATCAGCGCCTTGCCCTGACGGGCGGGGCCGCGTGACCGCAAGGAGGCAGCGATGGATTTAGCGGAGGCCCAGAAGCAACTCGAGGAGGGACGCCAGATACTGGCACAACTCCGGAGTTTTCTTTGACGTACCGGGCCGAGAAGTGCGCGCCGCGGCGCTGGAGGAGCAGATGGCCGCGCCGGGATTTTGGGACGACCCGGCGGCCGCGCAATCCCTCCTGGTCGAGCTGAAGAGCGTCAAGCGGACGCTCGACGCCTTTCGCGACCTCGAGCGGGAGGTTTCCGATACGCAGGGAATCGCCGCACTCCTCGAGGCCGAGCCGGATGAGTCCATGGCCCGGGAACTGGAGGAGCAGGCTGCTCGCCTCCTGCCGCGCATCCAGCAACTGGAGCTCCAAAGTCTGCTCAGCGAGCCGAGCGACGCCCACGGCGCGATCATCACCATTCATCCGGGCGCGGGCGGTACGGAATCCCAGGATTGGGCGCAGATGCTCTACCGCATGTATGTTCGTTACGCCGAGCGGAACGGCTACCAGGTGGGTATCCTCGATCTGCAGCCGGGTGACGAGGCCGGCGTCAAGGACGCCACGATCCAGATCGACGGGGACAACGCCTACGGGTTCTTGAAATCCGAACACGGCATTCACCGGCTCGTTCGCATTTCGCCGTTCGACGCGCAGAAGCGTCGCCATACGTCGTTCGCGTCGGTATTCGTCTATCCCCAGGTGGGGGAGGACGCCCCGATCGACGTGAAGGACGCCGACATTCGCATCGACACGTACCGCGCCGGGGGCGCCGGTGGGCAGCACGTGAACAAGACCGAGTCGGCGGTGCGGATCACGCACCTCCCGAGCGGTCTGGTCGTTCAGTGCCAGAATGAACGCTCGCAGCACCGGAATCGCGACGCCGCCATGAAGGTTCTGATGGCGCGGCTCTATGCCCTGCGCCTGGAGGAGGATCGGGCGAAGCGGGACGCGATCGGGGGAGGCAAGAAGGACATATCCTGGGGGAACCAGATTCGCTCGTACGTCTTTCAGCCGTACACCCAGGTGAAGGACCATCGCACCGAGGTCGTCGTCACGGACGTG
>QJVW01000011.1 GCA_003235575.1 Candidatus Eiseniibacteriota bacterium
CCGTGAACTTCGCCGCGAGCACGCGGCGCTGACCGAGCAGCTCCATCGGGCCGACCTGGAGCAGGCCGAGGCCAGCGGCGACATGCGCCGGCTCGCCGAGCGCACATGGAACGAATATGAAGTCGAACTCGCTTCGTACGTCGCGCCCACCAGCGTCCCGGAGCAGGGCGCGGCGGGAGCCCTTGCCGAAATCGAGGAAGACGTTCCGGAAGAGGGGGAGGAGTCCACGCCGCCCTCCGACGAGGCGCGGGTTCCCGACGAAGTCATCGTCGATCGCGACGGGGAAGCCGCGGATCGCCCCGAGGGCGACGGCGACGGCGACGGCGCCGACGCCGACGCGGGCGAGGAGTCGGCGGCCACCGCGCCCGGCGCGCCGCTCGGTCCGGGCGCCGGCGAGGGGGAGCGCCGCGAGCGACTCCGCATTCTTCAGGAGAAGCTGCGCGGGCTGGGCCCCGTCAACCTGCTCGCGGTGCAGGACTACGAAGAGCGCCGGCAGCGGCTCGCGTTCCTGACCGGACAGCGCAAGGACCTGGACGACGCGCGGCAGCAGTTGCTCGAGGCGATCGACAAGATCAATCAGAGCGCCTCGGAGCTCTTCAAGACCACGTTCCACCAGGTGAATCTCAACTTCCAAAAGGTCTTCACGATGCTGTTCGAGGGGGGCGAGTGCTCGCTCCTCTTGACCGGCGACGACCCGCTCGAGGCGGAAATCGAGATCCTGGCCCGGCCGCGCGGGAAGAAGCCGCAGTCGATCTCGCTGCTGTCCGGCGGCGAGAAGGCGCTCACGGCCATCGCGCTCCTCTTCGCCATCTACCTCGTGAAGCCCAGCCCCTTCTGCATCCTCGACGAGGTCGACGCGCCCCTGGACGATGCGAACGTGGAGCGATTCGTCCGGCTCCTGCGCGATTTCAGCGAGAAGACCCAGTTCATCGTCGTGACGCACAACAAGAAGACGATGGAAGTGGCCGACTGCCTCTACGGCGTCACGATGCAGGAACCGGGCGTGTCGAAGCTCGTGTCCGTCCGCTGGAATCGGGAGCGGCCCGCGGAGATCGAGTCGGTGGCGATCTCCCAGGAGCCGGAGGCCGAGGAACCGCCGTCGCCGACCTCCGAGGACGATGCCGAGGGCGAGCCGGTCGGCGCGACCGCGGACGCCGCGGCGCCGCCTCAGGGCGGCGGAACGTCGGACGACCAAGCCGGATAGTCGGCGCGCCCCCGGCGCGCGGCCCCGCCCCCCGTGTCCTTCTTCAAGAAGATTTCCGAGGGCCTCCGGAAGACCCGCGAGGCGATCGCGGGGCAGGTCGTCTCGGTCTTTCGTCCCGGCCGCGAGCTCGACGACGAGGACTTCCAGCACCTGGAGGCGGCGCTCCTGCGCGCGGACGTGGGGCCCGAGGCGACCGATCGCCTCCTCGCGGCCGTGCGGGCGACGCTCAAGGACGCCGCCTACGAAGGGACGCCGGCCGACGCGCTGCGCGACGCGGTCGCATCCCTCCTGGGCGAGGCCGGCGCCGCCCGTCCCGCGGCCGACTCCTCCGAGAGGCCGTTCGTGACCCTGGTGGTGGGCGTGAACGGAACGGGCAAGACCACCACGATCGCGAAATTGGCGCATCACTACGTCCGTGCGGGCGAGACCGTGCTCCTGGTCGCCTGCGACACGTTCCGCGCCGCCGCGGCCGATCAGCTGGAGGTCTGGGCGAAGCGCGTCGGCGCTTCGATCCACCGCCAGCAGGAGGGCGCGGACCCCGCGGCGGTCGCGTACGACGGCGTGGCGACGGCGAAGGCGCGTCGCGTCGACCGCGTTCTCGTCGACACCGCGGGCCGGCTCCACGTGAAGGCCAATCTCATGGCGGAATTGGAAAAGATCCGCCGCGTGATCGGAAAGGTGATCCCCGAAGCCCCGCACGAAACGCTGCTCGTCCTCGACGCGACCACCGGACAGAACGGCGTGATGCAGGCGCGCGAATTCGACAAGGCGCTGGGCCTGTCCAGCCTCGCGCTCACGAAATTGGACGGAACGGCGAAGGGGGGCGTGGTGCTGGCCATCGCCGCGACGATGCGCCTTCCCCTGGGGTGGGTCGGGGTCGGGGAAGGGATGGAGGATCTCATTCCCTTCGAACCGGCCGAGTATGCGCGGGCGCTGGTCGAGGACGTTCCCCCGCCCGCCTAGCGCGCTTCCGGAGACGCCGGGGCTCGCCCGCAGGGGAAGGCGCCGGCCCTGCTATTCCTTCCCGAAACTGACCTGGTTCTTCCCGCGATCCTTCGAGAGGCGAAGGTTCATGTTGGCGCGCGTCCAGAGGTCATGGGCGGTCTTGTCGCGGCCGGCGCGGTCGAGCCCCCGCGAGCGATCCATCTGAAGCGATACGTCGCCCGGGAACATGGCGCCTCCCATGCTGAGCGTGACGCGGATCGCGTTTTCCCGGCCGTCCAGGCCCGGCACGACGATCGCGAGGTTCTGCGCCTTGACGCGAAGCCGCTCGCAGATTTCCTTGGCCTCGCTTCGCTCGGTTTCCGGGCTCAGGATGATCGCGAACTCCTCGCCGCCCCATCGCGCCACGGTGTCGAACGGGCGGAGGCTGGTGGAGAGGGTTTGGGAGATCTCCCGCAGGACGACGTTGCCCGCCTCGTAGCCGTAGGTGTCGTTCACCCGCTTGAAGTCGTCGATGTCGGCGATGACCAGCGCCATCGGTCGGCTTTCCCGGTAGGCGCGGGCCAGCTCGTGGTCGAGCTGTCGGCCGAAGTAGGGGCGATTGTAGATGCCCGTCAGCTCGTCGATCATGACGAGCATTCCCAGCTTCTTCAGCGTGCTGAGGAGATCCGTGGCGTGCTCGCCGACGACCGTGAGGATCCCGACGCGCTCGTCGGTGAAGAAGAGCGGCTCCTTGCTCCACGCCTCGAGGACGAACAGGAAGGGCGATCCGGGCTCTCCGACGCGCGCCATGGCCATCGAACGGTAGGGACCGGCGTTGCCCGACGGCTCGTAGGGGGCGACGGCCAAATGCATCGTGGCGTCCATCGCCTCCGCGTCCACCATCGCGCGGACGAAGCCCTTCTCGGAAAGGTCCTCCACGTAGAGGGGCAGCGCCCGTTTGGCTACCCACGCTTCCGCCAGGGCGCGATTCCAGGGGGCGCCCTCGCTCACGGGCTGCACGTACCGGGCCTCGTCCAAGCCCCGCTCCAGAGAGTAGAGGCGTGCCTCATCGCATCCGAGCACGTCCCGCGCCGACGTGAGGATCGTCCGGAGAATGTCTCCGACGTCGGTCTGCAGGTACTCCGCGTTCCGCTCGTCCCGCGTGAAGAGCTTCCGCTCGACGGAAATCAGGTGCGAGAGGCTTCGGTAGAGAAGCCGGCTCCGCGCGTGCCAGTGCGGGCGCGTCGCCTTCGCCAGCGTTTCCGGCGGGGGCGACGCCGAGGCTGGAAGCAGGAACGACTCGCCCGACTGGGGCACGCGGTAGCGCACATAGGGTTTTCCGTCGCGGAGAAAGCGGTCGACGTACTCGAGCACGCCCGCATCCCGCATTCGCTCAGCGAGTTCGAACGCCAATTCTTCGCGCCGGGGCTCGCTCAGACCGGAAAGCGTAAGCTCGATTTGACGTTGGCGCTCGGAGGGTAGCGCCTCGTGCAGCCAGAGCGATGAAAGGAAGGCCGTTTGGATGCGGCTGGTCTCGTTCATTCCCTCGGACTCGGGTGCGGGGCGCGGATGGATGGGAACGATACGGCAACAAGTATACCATGACGGACCCCTCGGATGCCCGCCTCGCGTGGCCGCAAGTCGCGCTAAGGCACGATTGGACTTGCATTTCCCATATCGATGTGCTAGCGTTTAGCACGGTAGCCGGAGTGCCTGCCCACGGAAAGGGTGCGCGTGGCTCTCACAATTCTCGCCCAAACGAAATCGTCCCCCAATCCCTCGAGGGATGCGCGTAGGCCCATCTCCCAGCCGTCTGCGCGAACCCATTGCCGTGTAACTATCTCCGGAATCGGAGCACGAGTGAACCATCGATTGGAATGGATACTGTTTCCGCGCCTACCCCAAGTCGCGGGATTCGTAACACAAGCCGGAGACGTGGAGGCTGTCTCATGGTAGGACCACGAGGACGTCATCCTTGGATCCTGCGCATGGCACTCCTGTTCGGTCTCCTGGGGGCGCTCTGGATCTCGACGCCGAGCACCGTGCTCGCGAAACCGTTCCCGACCGAACCGGGTCCCACGGAATCCGGGGATCCGACGGCGGACGACGTTCCGAGCCCGACCCCGAAGCCGAAGGGACATGCTCCTCAGCTGCGCAGCGCGGTGCAGGAAACGAACGTACGGACAGGCGACACGGTAGTCCGCATTCCATGGCGGACGTACCTGCGGCTCCTGATGCCCTTCCGGGTCTGGTAGCCGTTCGACGCAACGATAGGGAGAGCTAGGCTCCGGGGCGGCTGCGGGCCGCCCCGGGAACTCGACCATGCCGGAATCGCGCCAACCAAATACCGCCGCGGAGGCCCTGCTCGCGCGCCTGGAGGATTTGCTCGTCCACGCGCGGTTCTCGGACGTTCTCGAGGCGGTCGCCGAGGCAAGCGCCGAGGGTATCGGGGGCGAAGAACTCGCCGTTCCGCTCCTCCTCGCGCGGTGTCGCGCGCTGTTGGGACTGGGACGCTGGCGGGAGGTGTCGGAGGCGACGGAGCGGAAGCTGGAGGAGCTCTACGCCCTGCAGCCGGACCAGAAGCGCTCCATCCTCGAGTGCCACATCGCCGCGGGACGGTCCGCATGGCGCCTCGGGCGACCCTCGCGCGCCGAGGAGCATTTCCGCGCCGCCTACCACATCAGCCGCTGGGACTTCGAAGACACCGGCGGCATGCTCCGCACGCGAAACCTCCTGGGACTCTGCTTCCTCGGCGCCGGCGACCTCCATCGCGCGGCCGCGGAGTTCGAGCGCGGTCGTCGCGAAGCCGCGGAGGCCGGGCACCATCACGAGGAAGCCGCTTTCGCGCTGAACGGGAGCATCGCGGCGCTGAAGCTGGGCCACTTCGATCGAGCCGAAGCGGATCTCGATCGCGCGCGCCAGCTCTACGCCGAACGCGGACACTCGCGCGGCAAGGTTCAGGCGCGCTTGGTCCGCGGCTGGCTCCTGCGCCTTCGCGGCGACCTGCGCGCGTCCGATTGGGAGACGCGCGGGGCGCTTTCGGAAGCGGAGGAGCACGGCTTCGACCGCGAGCGCGTGATCGCGCTCGAGTATCTCGGCGAGGTCGCAATCGACCGCCACGACAACCAGGCGGCCATCGAGCACCTCGACGAGGCGCTCGGTCTGGCGGAGCGCCTGGCTCCCGAGGGAGACCTGATTCCCGAGATCTGCCGCCGGGTCGCCGAAGTGCACACCCGCATCGGCGAACCGAATCGCGCGTTGGTCACCTGCGAACGCGGCCTCCGCATCGCGCGGAAGATCAACGATCGCTTCGAGGAAGCGGCGACGCACCGCGTCATGGCGTCGGCCCACCTTCTGCTGGGGCACCGCGAGCGCGCGATTCGCTTGGCGCAGGAAGGCATCCTCGCGCTTCGAAAGCTGGACGCGGGACACGAACTGCTGCGGCTCCTGACCTGGACGGGCGAGGCATTGCTCGCGGGGGGAGACGCCGAGGACCGCCGGCAGGCGCGCGACTTCCTGTGGGAGGCCCGCAGCCTCTCCATGTCGATGGGACTCGACGCCTGGATCGCGCGCGTCGAAAAGGTGCTCGGGGTCGAACTGCATGCCCTCCCGATCGGAAACGCCCCGTACGTGGAGGCGGGCGAGGCGCTTCCGCCGGGGGCGGATCCGCGCGCCTTCCGCTACGGCATCGTCACGGGCGATGCGCGCATCGCGGAGCTGCTGCGCATCGTGGAGCGCGCGGCCAACAGCCGGCTGCCGATCCTGATCCTGGGTGAGAGCGGCGTCGGCAAGGAACTCCTGGCCCGGGCCGCGCATGCGACCAGCGATCGCCGCACCGGCGTGTTCGTGGTCAGCCATTGCGCCGCGCTCCCGGAAGGGCGTCTCGACGTCGAGCTCTTCGGTGAGGAGTCCGAGGTCGGCACGGCGGGGCGGAACGTGCGTCCAGGGCTGTTCGAAGCCGCGGACCGCGGCGTGATCTTCCTCGACGAGGTGAGCGAGCTCCTGAGCGGAGCCCAGGCGAAGCTGCTCCGGGTCATCGAGAACGGGGAGTTGCGCCGCGTCGGCGCGGTCGCGCTCCAGCAGGTGGACGTTCGCGTGATCGCGGCCTCCACGCGTGACGTTCCCGTGCTGGTTCGCCGCGGCCTCTTCCGGGACGATCTGTACTACCGTTTGAACGGCATTCGCCTCGAAATCCCGCCGCTCCGCGACCGTCCGGGAGATATCCGCCTCATCGGCCAGTATTGGCTCGATCGGATGTGCGAGCAGGCGCACAAGCGTCTGCGCCTCACCGAATCCGCCTGGGCGGTGCTGGAAGCCCATGGGTGGCCGGGCAACGTCCGCGAACTGCGGAACGTGCTCGACCGCGTCGTGGCGCTGGGGCGCGACGGCGACGAGGTCGCGGCCGAGGCGATTCACATTCCGGTCACGGGCACCGGGCGCCGGGGCGCGACGCGCGCGCGCCGGGGAACGAAGCCGGAGCGCGCCGCCGAACGCGACGCGATCTTGAACGCGCTCCGCGCGCACAACGGGAACCAGTCCGAGGCCGCCCGCAGTTTGGACGGCATGAAGCGGACGACCTTCCTCTACAAGATCAAGAAGCACGACATCAAGCCCGAGGAATACGGCCCCACGGACCGGTAGCCTTTCTCGCGGCGCTCCCCGCCGTCGCGGGGCGAATGCATCCACCACCCACCTTGACCGAACCGCTGCCTGTTGTTATCGTTCCCCCGCGTCCCTATGCCTAACGGGCGCATCCCGAGGCACTTAGACGGCGAGTCCCGGTCACCCCGAGGCCGACGCCGTGCGACCCTCCCGAGGAGCAACGCATGGTCCAGGAGTTGATGAAGGGTCTCTCCATCACGCTGTCGCATTTTTTCAAGAAGCCGGTCACGCTGAAGTACCCGGAAGTGCGGATGCCGATGTATCCGCGCTATCGCGGCCTGCACGAACTCCACCGTTATGCCAACGGCCTGGAGCGCTGCGTCTGCTGCGGCCTGTGCGCCGCGGTTTGCCCCGCCGACGCGATCTACATGGAAGCGGCCGAGAACAGCGGCACCGAGCGCTACTCGGCGGGGGAGCGATACGCGAAGCGGTACGAGATCGACATGCTGCGCTGCATCTTCTGCGGTTACTGCGAGGAGGCGTGCCCGGAGGACGCCATCTTCCTCGGGCACAACTACGAGCTGGCCGACGTCTCGCGCGACGCGTTCGTCTACTCCAAGGAGCAGCTCCTCGTCCCGCTGGGGACGACGCATTCCCCCGGAATCGTCCGCGGCCGGTGATGCCGCGCCGCGCGGACTGAGCCGCCGTGCCTCCGGACTGGATCCTCGCCACCGCCTGCGGCGTGCTGGCGGGCGCGGCGAACGTGACCGGAGGCGTTCTCGCCGTCGGGACCCGCACGTGGGACCACGTGCGTCAATCCTACCTGGTCGCGGCCGGCGCGGGCTTCATGCTCGCGGCGGTGATCCTCCGCATGATTCCCGAGAGCTACCGATTGAGCAACCCGGACGGCGCCTACGGCGGCACGTTCTCGGTCGGCCTCTTGATTCTCTCGGGCTACCTGCTGGTCCATTTCGCGGAACACGTGCTGTTGGGGCACTTCCACTTCGGCGAGGAGACCCACCACGAGCACTGGGTGAAACCGGTCGTCGGAACCACGGCGCTTCTGGGCTTGGCGCTGCACACGCTGTTCGACGGCGTCTCGATCGGCTCGGGATTCCTGGTAACGCCGACGCTGGGCATCCTGGTGGCGATCGCGGTGTTCCTCCACAAGATTCCCGAAGGCTTCACCGTGGCCTCGATCATGGTCGCCGCCGGCCGTTCGCGGCGCGACGCCGTGATGAGCGCGACCTGGTTGGGGCTCGTCACGGTCGCCGGCGTGCTGGGAATCTCCGTCTGGTCGCGCGCCGTGCACATCGCCCTTCCCCTCTCGGCGGGGGCGGGCCTCTACGTGGCCGCCTCGGACCTGATTCCAGCGGTCAACGAGGCCAAAGGGGTGCGCAAGCCGCTGGCGGTGTTCGGAGGCGTATTCTTGTTCGCCGTCACGGAGGCCATGCTGGAATCTCTGGGACTGTAGGGTCCCCGCGGGGCCGCGGCGGCGCTCCTTGACGCTCCCGCAACCCCCTGCTAGGCTGTGACATTCAAGACCTTTTCCGCGTCGTCGCCGGCAAATGCCGGCGCCGCGGTCGGGCACGGAGCGACATCGATTGGGCATCGAAGAATTCATCCCTGACGGCATCCTGACGACGACGGTCGAGAAGATGGTCAATTGGTCTCGACGCTCGTCGATTTGGCCCGCTACCTTCGGGCTGGCGTGCTGCGCCATCGAGATGATGGCGACCAGCGCGTCCCGCTACGACCTGGCTCGCTTCGGCGCGGAAGTGTTCCGTGCGTCGCCGCGGCAAGCCGACCTCATGATCGTCGCCGGCCGCGTGAGCAAGAAGATGGCTCCGGTCCTGAAGCGCGTCTACGACCAGATGCCCGAGCCGAAGTGGGTCATCTCCATGGGCGCGTGCGCGTCCTGCGGCGGGGAATTCAACGACTACGCCATCGTGCAGGGCGTCGACACGATCGTGCCGGTGGACGTCTACGTTCCGGGGTGCCCTCCGCGTCCCGAGGCCCTCATTTACGGCATCATGAAGCTCCAGGAGAAGATCGACCGGCAGCGCCTCAAGCCGACGCTCCCTGCCGCCTCGCCGGCGGAGGGCACGGGCGCCGCCTGATCCCCACGACATGAGCACCGCCACCGAGACTCCGGCCGCGACCGACGCGAAGTCCGAACCGAACACCATCACCCTCAACATGGGGCCGCAGCATCCCAGCACGCACGGCGTGCTGCGCCTCGTCATGGAACTCGACGGCGAAATCGTCGTCAGCCTCCGTCCCGTCATGGGGTACCTGCACACCGGGATGGAGAAGATCATGGAGTCGAAGACCTTCACCAAGTCGATCACGGTCACCGATCGGATGGACTACATGTCGCCGCTCGGGAACAACATGGCCTACGTCGGCGCGGTGGAGCGGATTCTGGGCATCGACATGCCGGATCGCGCGACCACCCTCCGGATCATCATGCTGGAGGTCATGCGCATCTCCTCGCACCTCGTCTGGCTCGGCACGCACGCGCTCGACCTGGGCGCGATGAGCGTGTTCCTCTACTGTTTTCGGGAGCGTGAAAAGCTCCTCGATCTGAACGACATGATCGCGGGATCGCGGATGACGCCCTCGTACTTCCGGGTCGGCGGCTTCTACCAGGACGTTCCCGACACCTTCGTCCCGGCCGTACGCAAGTTCCTCTCGGAATTTCCCTCCGCGCTGGCCGAGTATCAGAACCTCCTGACCAAGAACCGGATCTTCATGAAGCGGACCATCGGCGTCGGCGTGCTCACGGGCGAGCAGGCGGTCGACCTCGGCTGCACGGGCGCCACCCTGCGCGGCAGCAACGTGAACTACGACGTGCGGAAGGCGAAGCCCTACCTGGGCTACGAGTCCTACGACTTCGAAGTTCCGCTCGGCAAGAACGGCGACGTCTACGACCGCTACCTCGTGCGCATCGAGGAGATGAAGCAATCGCTGCGCATCATCCGCCAGGCGCTCGACCGGCTGAAGCCGGGCCCCGTTCGCTCCAGCTACCCCTATCTCTTCCCGGCGAAGCGGGAGGACGTGAAGAAGGGGATGGAGGAACTGATCTTTCACTTCAAGATCATGTCGGAGGGCTTTCGCGTGCCCGCGGGCGACGCCTACTTCTCGATCGAATCGCCGAAGGGCGAACTCGGCTTCTACGTCGTCGCGGACGGCGGCCCGAAGCCGTACCGGGTTCACGTGCGCCCCCCGTCGTTCATCCACCTCATGGCGTTGGAGCCGATGGCGGTGGGCCGTCTGGTGAGCGACACGATCGCCTGCATCGGCAGCATCGACATCGTGCTCGGGGAGGTCGACCGCTAAGTCATGGCCGGAGCCAACGGAAACGTCCTCACCAAGATCGTCCACCTTCCGGGGTCCGAGACGATCGATGTCTACCGCGCGAACGGCGGCTACGTCGCCCTGCCGGAGGCCCTGAAGAAGTCGTCGGACGACCTGATCGACATGGTGAAGCGCTCCGGCCTGCGCGGCCGCGGCGGCGCCGGGTTCCCGGCCGGGACCAAGTGGGGCTTCGTGCCCAAGGGGACGAACAAGCCGGTCTATCTGTGCGTGAACGCCGACGAGAGCGAGCCGGGCGCCTTCAAGGACCGACTCATCTGCGCCAAGGATCCGCACCAGCTCATCGAGGGGACGCTGATCTCCTGCTTCGCCATCGGATCGAGCCGCGCGTACATCTACATCCGCGGCGAGTTCGCCGCCGAGGCGCGCATTCTGAACGCCGCGATCGAGGAGGCGCGCCGCGCCGGATTCATCGGCAAGAACATCCTCGGGTCGGGTTGGGACTGCGAGGTGTCGGTCTACCGCGGCGCGGGAGCCTACATCTGCGGCGAGGAGACCGGCCTCATCGAATCGATCGAGGGGAAGCGCGGACAGCCGCGCCTGAAGCCGCCGTTCCCCGCGGTCGTCGGACTCTTCGGCTGCCCGACCGTCGTCAACAACGTCGAGACGATCGCCTGCGTGCCGCACATCGTAACCCGCGGCTGGGAGTGGTTCGCCGGGATCGGCACGGAACGAAACACGGGCCCCAAGCTGTTCGGGCTGTCGGGACACGTGAACAAGCCCGGCGTCTACGAGGCGCCGATGGGCACGAACCTGCGCACGCTGATCGAAGAGTTCGGCGGCGGCGTTCCGGGCGGGCGTCCCGTCAAGGCGGTCATTCCCGGGGGCGCGTCCTGCCCCGTTCTGCGCGGCGACGAGATCGACATCCCGATGGATTTCGACAGCCTGACCCGCGCGGGCTCGCTCTTCGGCACCGGCACGCCGGTCATCATGGACGATACGGTCTGCATGGTCCGCGCGGCCTGGATCACCGCCCGCTTCTTCGCGCACGAATCGTGCGGGCAGTGCACCCCCTGCCGCGAGGGCGCGGGGTGGCTGCAGCGGCTCCTCTGGCGCATCGAGACCGGGGAGGGCGAGGAGAAGGACATCGACACGCTGCTGTCGGTGACCGACCAGATCGAGGGAAACACGATTTGCGCGCTCGGCGACGCGGCGGCCTGGCCCGCACGGGGCTTCGCCAAGAAGTTCCGCGACGAATTCCTCCAGCACATTCGCGAGAAGCGCTGCCCGTTCGGCGGCGGCTCGCATTCGTAAGGGGACGCTCATGGCGACCGTGACGCTCCAGATCGACGGCCGGACGGTGACCGTCCCGAAGGGGACCAACCTCGTCGACGCCGGAAAGCAGGCCGGCGTGTTCGTGCCGCACTTCTGCTACCACCCGGGCCTCCCCGTCGTCGGCGTGTGCCGGATCTGCCTCCTCGAGATCGAGGGCCGTCCGAAACTGGTGGCGGGCTGCGCGACGCCGGCCGAGGAGGGGATGAAGATCATCACCCGTTCGGCGAAGGTGAAGGAGGCGCGCCGCGCGGTGATGGAGTTCCTGCTGATCCACCACCCGCTCGACTGCCCCATGTGCGACAAGGGCGGCGAGTGCACGCTGCAGGACTACACCGTGGCCATGGGGCCCGCCGCCTCGCGCTTCCGCTTCGAGAAGACCACCTGGCCCGAGGAGGACGTGGGCGGCAAGCTCGTCCTGAACAAGAACCGGTGCATCCTCTGTCTGCGCTGCGTGAACCTCTGCAAGGACGTCGCCGGGGTGGAGGAGATCGCCGTTCTGTCGCGCGGCGAGGAGACCTACATCGGCACGATCGGCGACCGCAAGATCGAGAACGAACTGGCCGGCAACATCGCGGACATCTGTCCCGTCGGCGCGCTGACCAGCAAGGACTTCCGATTCAAGAGCCGCCCCTGGGAATTGAAGAACGAGCCGTCCATCTGCACGCTCTGCGCGAAGGGCTGCAACACGGTCGTCGGCTATCATCCGCGCCGCCGAGAGGTGCTGCGGATCACCGCCCGCGAGAACATGGACGTCAACCAGTGGTGGATTTGCGATCGGGGCCGCGGGCAGTTCCGCGCGATCCACGCGCCCGACCGCCTGCAGGGGCCGTCCCGGCGGACCGAAGGCAAGGTGCAGCCGGTGGCGTGGAACGCGGCGATCGCCGCGATCGCCGAGGCGCTGCGCGGCGTGCTCGCCCGGGGAGGTCCCGGCGCCGTGGGCGTGATCGCCTCGGCGGAGCTGACGAACGAAGAACTCTACCTGACGAAGACGATCTTCCGCGATGGCCTGGGCATCCAGAATGTCGACGCGCCCGAGCGGTCGCAATCGCCGGTGGTCTATCCCAAGTTCACGATCGAGGGGGACCGGAATCCGAACACCCGCGGCGCGCGCGCCATCGGCGTGGCGCCCGGGACGGGCGGACGGACGGTGCGCGACATGATTCAGGCCGCCTCCGAGGGCCAGGTCCAGGCGCTGGTTTTCCTGCGCGGCGGCCCACTCGACACCTTCGGCGACCCGGCCACGGTCAGCCGCGCGCTCGACCGCGCCGCGTTGGTGATCGTGCTCGACACGCACGCGTCGCCGGTGGCCGAGAAGGCGCACTGGGTGCTGGCGGGCGCGACGCACGTGGAGAAGGACGGCACGTATACGAACTCCGCGGGGCGCGTCCAGCGCGTCCACCGGATCTTCTCGATCTCGCCCGAGTCGCGGGAAGATTGGCGGGTGATCCAGGACCTGGGCGTCGCGCTGGGAGTCCTCCCGGAGCGCGCCGCGGAAGCCGAGCAGGTGTTCGCGCGGCTGGCCGCGTCGACGCCGGCTTTCTCGGGAATGACCTACGCCTCGGTGGGGGACCAGGGTGCGCCGCTCACCGCCGCGTCGGCCGACGTCGCCGTGGGCTGACGCCCGGCTCCGCCGGCGGCTCCTCCATTCGCTGCCAAAAACCGATCTTCATGTGCACCTGGACGGTTCGCTGCGTCCGGGCACGATCTTCGATCTGGCACGCCAGCAGAAGCGCCGCCTCCCCGTTCGGGACGAGGCGGCCCTGGCCGCGTTCCTCGCCGGGCTCACGACCGGCGTCAGCCTCCCGGAATATCTGAAGGCGTTCGACCTCACGCTGCGCGTGCTGCAGGAGCGCCGGGCGTTGGTCCGCGCCGCCTTCGAGCTGGCCGAGGACAATCACCGCGAAAACGTCCGCTACCTGGAGGTCCGCTACTGTCCGGCCCTTCACACCCGGCGCGGCCTCACGATGGAGGAAACCGTCGAGGCGGTGCGCGAGGGACTGCGCCGCGCGCGCCGGCGCTACGGCATCGAGAGCGGCATCATCATCTGCGGGATTCGTCACAAGAGTCCGCGCGTGTCGCTGCGCCTCGCGCAGGTGGCGGTCGCCTATTCGGGGCGGGGCGTCGTGGGGTTCGACCTGGCCGGCGCGGAGCGCGATTTCCCCGCAAAGGCGCACCGGCGCGCGTTCGCGCTCGTGTCGAAGAACAACCTGAACGTCACCGTTCACGCCGGGGAGGCGTTCGGCCCGGCCAGCATCTCCCAGGCGCTGCACTACGGCGGGGCGCATCGCATCGGGCACGGGACACGCCTGGGAGAAGATCGCCGGATCCTCGACTACGTGAACGACCACCGCATCCCGTTGGAGATGTGTCTCACGTCGAACGTGCAGACGGGGGCCGTGAAGCGCACCCGCTCGCATCCTTTTTTCGGATATCTCAAGCGCGGGCTCCGTGTCACGCTGAACACGGACAACCGCCTGGTTTCCGGCACCACCATGACGGACGAGCTCGAGCGAGCGACCCGGGCCTTCCGGCTCTCGCCGAACGATGTCCGGCATCTGCTCGTGAACGGGTTCAAATCGGCGTTTCTGCCCGTCGGGCAGAAGGCCCAACTCCTGCGCGCCTCGCTGCGGGACATGGATGCCAAGTTCCAGCGGGCGGGCGTCATCCCGAGCGAGCGAGGCCCCGAGGTTCTGTGAGCCGCTTCGGGCTCCGCCGCATCCAAAGAGCCGGAAGTCACGGGATTGAGCGCGACTTGCGCCCCCCTCGATCGTTGCATAGACTCCTAGGCCGAGCCGACACTCTCACGGACCAGAGGGCCACGACATGAACCAGATGGGTCGCGCCGCGGAATCACGCCCCTCCTTCTCCGGCAGCCGCAGTCCGGTGCCGATCCTGCAAGTCGCCACCGGATTCTGGGCGAGTCAGGCCCTTCTCACCGCCGTCGATCTGCGGATCTTCACGCTCCTCTTTTCGGGGCCGAAGACCGCCGCCGACCTGGCCGCGGCCGTCGGCGCCGATCAGCCCGCCCTGGAAGGGCTCCTCGACGCGAACTGCGCCCTGGGCTTCCTCCACCGCCAGAACGATGCGTATCGGAACGACGAAGTCGCCAACGCGTTCCTGGTCGAGAGCGTCCCCGGAAACTACGTCGAATTGGTCCGGTTCATGCGCGATCCCCTGTTCGGACTCTGGGGCTCGCTCAAGGACCGAGTCCGCGGGGGCGGAGCGCCGAACACCCCGAACGGAAGCGACGAACTCGAAGTCGGCCTGGCCCGCGCGTTTCACATCGGGGCGTACACGACGTTCATGCGCGTCGCGGAGATCCTCGACCTCGAATTCAGCGACATGAGAAAGCTGGTCGACGTCGGCAGCCACACCGGCGCGGGCGCGCTCTGTCTCGCCCGGCGGTATCCCCACGTGCATGCCACCATTCTCGACCGGCCGGTGTTCCAGGTCGCCGCCGAGGAATACATCAAGAGCATGAAGCTCGAGGATCGCGTCCGGTTCGTGTCGGGAGACCCGGATGCCGCCCAACCGGGAGCCGATGTCGACCTCGTGCTCCTGGCGCACCACCTCTCACGCCGCTCCCGGTCGTCCCTGCCGCTGATTCTCGCGGCCGCCCGATCGACGCTGCGGGACGGCGGCACGCTCATCGTCACCGAGTTCCTCCTCGAGGACTCTCGCTCGGAGCCCAAGGAAGCGGCCCTGTACCGCCTGAACGTGCTCGCCGCGTACGGCGCCGGGAACACGGGCGCCTTGACGCGGGGCGAGCTGACGAAGCTGCTCCAGGATGCCGGATTCAAAGGCGTCGACATGGTGGGGCTGCCGATGTTCGGGATCACGGCGATCACCGCCACCAAGGGCTGAACGGTGCGCGTCGAGCGCTTCCCGGTAGGGCCCTTCGATAACAACCTCTATGTGCTTCGCGCGCCGTCGTCACCCGACGTGATCGTCGTCGATCCATCGGGAGACGACGGCACGGCGCTCGAGACCATTCGCGCGCGCGGCCTGACCGTGAAACGGATCCTGCTCACCCATGCGCACATCGACCACATTCTCGCCGTGAAGCCGTACCAGGACGCCACCGGCGCCCCCGTGTGGCTCCACCCGGGCGACCGGCCCTGGTTCGAGCGCGGCCGCCTGCAGGCGGAGATGTACGGAGTTGCATGGCCCGGCGACGGCGCCGTGGACCACTGGATCGAGGCTGGAGAATCGGTCGGCCTGCCGGGCATGGACGTGACGGCCGTTCACACGCCGGGGCATTCGCCGGGAAGCGTGACCTTCGTCACGCCGGACGGACTCGTCGCGGGCGACGTGTTGTTCGCTGGGGGCATCGGGCGCACCGACCTGCCGCTCTGCGACGAGTCGGCGCTCTATCGCTCGATCCGCGAGACGCTCTTTGCCTTCCCGGATGCCACCCGCGTTCATCCGGGGCACGGATCGCCCACGACGATCGGCGAGGAACGACGCCACAACCCCTTCGTCGGCGAGGCCGCGCTTCGCCGACGCGCCTGACCGCCGCCGCTCCCACGCGCGGAAGGAGCCCCGTGCCGAACGAACTCGAAACCCTGCTGCACCCCACGGCGCTGTACCGGGATTTCCTGACCTCGCCGGACCTGGTGCGTGCGTACTATCCCGTCGACTATCGGGACGCGAAGGCGCTGGCGACGCACGGCGCGGCGCGTCCGTATCCCGCTGAGCGCCGCGCGGCGATGGCGGCGATCCTCAAGCGCCAGGCGGAGGCGTGGGGGATCGCCTCCGCCTCGCGCGCCGCGTTGGAGCGATTCGAGCGCCCGGAGACCCTGGTCGTCGTCGCGGGGCAGCAGCCCGGGCTCTTCGGCGGGCCGCTCTACTCGCTCTACAAGGCGTTCACCGCCATCACGCTCGCCCGGGAGATCGAGCGCGCCAGCGGCACGCCGGTCGTGCCTGTCTACTGGATCGCCTCCGACGATCACGACTTCGAGGAGGTTCACCGCGCGTGGCTGAGCGACGGCGGCGCCGAGCCCGAGTTGCTCGAGATTCCGATGGATGCCGCCCCGGGGGGCGTCTCCGTCGAGCGGATCCGGCTCGACGCCTCGGTGGAAGCGCTCCACGCGCGTCTGGCGTCGCTCCTTCCTCCGTCGGAATTCCGCGAGGATGTCCTCGCGGGCCTGCGCCAGGCGTACGCGCCCGGGTGCGGGTTCGCGGAGGCGTTCGCGCGGTGGATGGGTGGGCTCCTCGCGGGGCGCGGCATCGTCCTGTTCGACCCGGCGGATCACGAGGCGAAACGGCTGACGCTGCCGATCTTCGAGCGGGAGATCGACCACGCCGGCGCGACGTCGCGCGCGGCGCACGAGCGGGGGGAGACGCTGACGGCCGCGGGGTACCACGCGCAGATCGCGCGGGCCGGGAACGAACTGAATCTCTTCTGGCACGGGGATCGCCGCGAGGCGCTGCGGATCGTCGAGGGCCGGTTCGAGTCGGCGGACGGAAAGGACTCGTGGACTCCGCGAGAGCTTCGGGACGCCGTCCGGGCGCATCCCGAGAACGCGAGCCCGGGCGTCCTGCTTCGCCCCATCACCCAGGACTACCTTCTCCCGACGGCGGCCTACGTGGGCGGCCCGGCGGAGGTGGCGTACTGGGCGCAGATCCACGCGATCTATCCGCTGTTCGACATGACCCCGCCGGCGATCACGCCGCGCGCGGGCGCCACGCTGCTCGAGGGGAAGATCGCGAAGACGATCGACAAGTTGGACATCGACTGGTCCTCCCTGTCGGGTGACGTGGAGCCGGTCATCACGGAAACGCTCCGGCGCCTCCTGCCCGGCGACTTCGCCGAGCGGTTCGATCGGGAGCGTTCCCAGTGGGAGGCGTCGTTCGCGAGGCTGGAGGAAGCGGTAACCGCGTTCGATCCGTCGCTCCGCTCCGCCGTTCACACGTCGGCGGGCCGGGTGCAGCACGAGGGGCGGGAGCTGGAACGGAAGCTGATGCACGTCTGGAAACGGCGCCAGGACGAAACCGTGCAGAAGATCCGCCGCGCCGCGGGCCACCTGTTTCCCCACGGGGGACTCCAGGAGCGGACGCTCTCGCTGGTCGGCTACCTCGCGCGCTACGGGCCGGGATTTCTCGACACGCTCGAGACCGCGCTGACGACGCCGGGCTCCCATGCGCTGGTGCCGCTCCAGGCGCCCGCGGCGGGAGCGGGCATGAACCGTCCTAGGCCGGCGGCGGACGGCGCGGCGGTACCGACGTCCGCACCCGCGCGCGGCACCTCGGAAAAGACGCGATGAAGGTCGGCATCTCCTGCTACCCGTCCCACGGCGGCTCCGGCGTCGTGGCCACCGAACTGGGCATGGAACTCGCCCTGCGCGGCCACGAGGTGCACTTCATCTCGTATTCGATGCCGTTTCGGCTGAAGCCGCTCTCGGAGCGCATCGTGTTCCACGAAGTGATGATGGCGTCGTATCCGCTCTTTCAGTTTCCCCCGTACACGCTGGCGCTGGCCGCGAAGATGGCGGAGGTGGCCGACGAGGCCGGGCTCGACATCCTGCACGCGCACTACGCGGTGCCGCACGCGGTCTGCGCCTATCTGGCGCGCCAGGTCGCGCGCTCGCGGGACCGCCTGCGGCTGGTCACCACGCTCCACGGCACCGACATCACGCTGGTCGGCTCCGATCAGTCGTTCCGTTCGCTGACGCGGTTCGGGATCGAGCAAAGCGACGGCGTGACGGCCGTGTCCGACTTCCTCCGTCGGAAGACCGTCGAGGTGTTCACGCCACGGCGGGACATCGCCGTCATCCCGAACTTCGTGGATACGGGACGCTACGCGCCGCGCCCGGAGGGGCCGTCCTGCCGCGGGCGCTACGCCAAGGGCGGCGAGCGGATCCTGACCCACATCTCGAACTTCCGCGCCAGCAAACGCGCGACCGACGCCGTGCGGATTCTGGCGGCGGTCCGCCGGGAAACTCCGGCGATCCTCCTCATGGTGGGGGACGGTCCCGAACGGACCCTGAGCCGCGAAGTGGCGATCGAACTCGGCGTCGATCGCCACGTGCGCTACCTCGGTCAGATGGACGCGGTCGAGGAGATCCTCGCCATGAGCGATCTCTTCATCCTGCCCAGCGCCAACGAGTCCTTCGGGTTGGCCGCGCTCGAGGCGATGTCGACCGGCGTGCCGGTCATCGGCACGACCGCCGAGGGGCTTCCGGAACTGATCGTCTCGGGCGAGACGGGGTACCTCCTTCCGGTGGGGGATATCGAGGGAATGGCGCGGCGCGCCATCGAGGTGCTGACGGACGTCCGGCTGCAGGCTTCGATGGCTGATGCGTCCCGCCGGCTGGCGGTGGAGGGCTACGACGCCGGAACGGTCGTGCCGCGCTACGAACGTTTCTACGCGGAGGTGCTGGAGCGACCCGCGTTCATTCCGCCGCCTCTGGGCCCGCCGGAGGGGTTGGCGTAGGCTCGACCGGCTCTTCCGCCGGGCTTGTGGGCTGTCCGCGTTCTGTGTAGCATTGGATCGAGTGCGCCCACGCTGAAAGCGTTCGCAACTAGAAGAAAGGAACGGAGTTACGCCGACCGCCATGACCCGTAGAGAGCGAATCCGCAAGAGTCTTGCCGGAGAACCGGTCGATCGACCCCCGATCTCCTTCTGGCGGCACTTCTATCACCGTGAGGGGAGCGCCGAGGCACTGGCCGACTCGATGCTCGAGTTCCAGGAGCGGTACGACTGGGATCTCATGAAGGTCAATCCGCGTGCCTCCTACCACGTCGAGGATTGGGGCGTTCGCACGAAGCGTCCGGGAGACGGACCGCTCGACAAGCCGAAGGTGGTGCAGACGGCGGTTCGCGAGCCCGCCGACTGGGATCGGATTCGTCCGCTCGATCCGACGCGCGGCGTTCTGGGCGAGCATCTCGACGCGCTCGAACGGATCGCGGCCAAGATCCAGGGAGAGACCGACTGGATCATGACCGTGTTCAATCCGCTCTCGATCGCGGCCGACCTGATCTACGACGACGATCGGTTCCTGGAGCACCTGCGCCACGACGGCGAGCGCGTCCACGCGGCGCTCCGCGCGATCACGGAGACGTTCGCCGGTTTCACGCGCGAGTGCGTGGCGCGCGGCGCGGCGGGGATCTTCTTCGCGACGACCGATTGGGCGAACGACACGCGAATCGACCGGGCGACCATGGAAGAATTCGGAAGGCCGTATGACCTGCGCGTCCTCGCGGAGGCGGCCGCCGCGCCGCTGAACACCCTCCACGTCTGCGGTCCCGGCGCGTACCTCAAGGATCTCTTGGATTATCCCGTGGCGATCGTGTCGTGGGCCGACGGGGCGCCGCGCACCCCGTCCATCGGCGAGATCCGCGCGCTCACGGACAAGACGATCCTGGCGGGGGTGGCGCACGACGGCGCGTTCCTCTCCGGCACCGCCGCGGCGGTCGAGGCGGAGGCGCGCGGCGCGATCGCCCAGGCGAACGGCAGCCGCTTCATTCTGGGACCCGGCTGCGCCGTGCCGTCCGCGGCGCCCGAAGAGCACTACCGGATCGTGCGGGAGGTCGCGCTCGCGTGCGCCTGATCGCCTTCAAATCGAAGATCCATCGCGCCACGGTCACCGAGGCGAACCTCAACTACGAGGGATCCGTCACGGTCGACGCCGATCTCCTCGAAGCGGCGGGGATCCTGCCCCACGAGCAGGTGCAGATCCTGAACGTGAACAACGGCGAGCGCTTCGACACCTACGCCATTCGGGGTCCCCGGGGAAGCGGGACGGTGTGCCTGAACGGGCCGGCCGCGCGACTGGCGCACGTGGGCGATCTCGTGATCATCCTCACCTACGCGGTCATGGAGCGCACGGAGTTGGAACGGCATTCCCCCACGGTCGTTCTGGTGGACGCGAAGAATCGCGTCGCCGGCCTGGAGCGCGCCGGCACGGCGGGCGATCCCGAGTACGGGGGACCGCGATGACACGGCGCGGGCTTCGCGCGGTGGGCGTCCTGTTCCTGGGCGCGATCGTGCTCGCGCTCGCGGCGGGCGGGACCCGCACGCCGCGCGTCGCGGCCGCGGAGGGCGCGGCAGCCGACACGGTCGGGGCGGATGCGCCGACGGGACCGGTCGTCGACGTCCTCACGCTCGAGGGCGCGATCCAGCCGATCTCCGCGGAGGTCTTCACCAAGGCGATCGATCGCGCCGAGCGCGATGGGCGCGAAGCCCTGATCGTGCGACTCGATACGCCCGGGGGGCTCGACTCCTCGATGCGCGACATCATCAAGCGCATCCTGATCTCCGAGGTGCCCGTCGTCGTGTTCGTCGCGCCGCCGGGCGCCCGCGCGGCCAGCGCCGGCACCTTCATCGCCTACGCCGCGCACGTGGCGGCCATGTCGCCCGGAACCTCGATCGGCGCGGCCACGCCGGTGCAGATGGGCGGCGGCGACGTGAAGGAGGATCTGGGCCGGAAGGTCAAGAACGACGCCGTGTCGTACATCCGCTCGCTGGCCGCCCAGCGTGGCCGGAACGCGGACTGGGCCGAGAAGGCGGTGCGCGAGGGGGGCTCGCTTCCCGAGAGCGAGGCGCTGCGGCTCCACGTCGTCGATCTCGTGGCGCGCGACCTGGCGGAACTGCTTGCGGCCCTCGACGGTCGCGAGGTCACGGCCGCGGGCGTCACGCGCACGCTCCACACCGCGGACGCCACGACGAACGACATCAAGCCGTCGTGGCGCCAGGCGCTCCTCTCGCGCATCGTGGATCCGAACGTCGCGTACATCCTGTTCATCCTCGGCTTCTACGGCCTTCTGTTCGAGCTGTCGAATCCCGGGGCGATCCTGCCGGGCATCGTGGGCGGGATTTGCATCCTATTGGCGTTCTTGGCCTTCCAGGCGCTTCCGGTGAATCTGACCGGCGTCTTTCTGATCCTGTTCGCCATGGCGCTCTTCTTGATCGACATCAAGGTGCAAAGCAACGGTCTCCTCGCCTTGGGCGGCATCGTGGCGCTCATCCTCGGTTCGCTGATCCTCGTGGGCGGCGAGAGCGGTGTTGCGCGCATTTCCCTGGTGGTCATCGGCACGGTGGCGGGCGCCACCGCGCTTTTCTTCGCGTTCGTCATCGGCCTCGCCTGGCGCGCACAGCGGCGGAAACCTTCCACCGGCAGCGAGGGGCTGGTCGGCGAGCGCGGCACGGCGGTAACGGCAGTCGCTCCCCACGGAAAGGTGTCCGTGCACGGGGAGTACTGGGAAGCGGAATCGGGCGAGGCGATCGTCGCCGGCGCCCCGGTCATCGTAGAGCGCGTCGACGGCATGACGCTGCGCGTTCGCAAAGCTTCATAAACGGAGGCACGGATGTTCTCCTACGCATTCTTAACCATCGTCTTTCTGGCGATTCTGCTCCTGACGAGCGCGATCAAGATCCTGCGCGAGTACGAACGGGGCGTCATTTTCCGGCTGGGGCGCTGCATCGGGCAGAAGGGCCCCGGACTCATCATCCTGATTCCCGGGGTCGACAAGATGGTGAAGGTGCCCCTGCGCACCGTCACCATGGACGTGCCCACGCAGGACGTCATCACGCGCGACAACGTCACCGTGAAGGTGAACGCCGTGATCTATTTCCGCGTGCTCGACGCCACCAAGGCCGTGCTGCAGGTCGAGAACTACCTCTACGCCACGTCGCAGATCGCCCAGACGACGCTGCGCAGCACGCTGGGTGAGTCGGAGCTGGACGAACTGCTCTCGAAGCGGGAGAAGATCAACCAGGAACTCCAAATGGTGATCGACCGCCACACGGAACCCTGGGGCATCAAGGTCTCGACGGTCGAGGTGAAGAACGTCGATCTGCCGCAGGAAATGCAGCGCGCCATCGCGCGGCAGGCCGAGGCCGAGCGCGAACGGCGGGCGAAGGTCATCAACGCCGAAGGCGAACTGCAGGCATCCCAGAAGCTGTCCGAAGCCGCGGGCGTGATCTCGCGCCAGCCGCTGGCCATGCAGTTGCGCTACCTCCAGACGCTGGCGGAGATCGCCACGGAGAACAACTCGACGATCGCCTTCCCGGTGCCGATCGACCTCTTCGAGCCGCTGCTTCGCGCGCGGGATCGCGCCGCGCTGCCCTCGAGCGGGGGCGGGGAGAGCCGTTCGTGAGTCGCACCCGATACGATGTCGTCATTCTCGGCGGCGGACCCGGCGGATACGTCGCCGGCATCCGCGCGGGGCAGCTCGGCTTGAAGACGGCCCTGATCGAGAAGGCGAAGGTCGGGGGAACCTGCCTGCACTGGGGCTGCATCCCGACGAAGGCGCTTCTCGAGACGGCGGAAGTCTTCCGGATGGCGGGCCGCGCCGGGGAGTTCGGCGTCCGTGTCACGGAGGCGACGCTCGATTGGCGCGCCGCCCAGGAGCGGAAGGACCGCGTCGTGAAGAAGAACGCGATGGGGACGGAGTCCCTCCTGAAGAAGAACAAGGTGACGACGATCAAGGGAACCGGCCGCCTCGTCGCCCGCGACCGGATCGAGATTCGGGACGCGGCGGGGGCCGTCGACACCGTCGAGGCGTCGGCGATCGTTCTGGCGACCGGATCGCGCGTTGGATCGCTGCCGATGGCGCCGGTGGACGGCCGCGTGGTGCTCTCCAGCGACGATGTCCTGAGCCTCGACCACATTCCCGAGTCGATGCTGGTGATCGGCGCGGGGGCGGTGGGCGTGGAATTCGCGTCGATCTACCATACGTTCGGCACGAAAGTGATCTTGATCGAACGGGAGGGACGGCTACTCCCGATCGAAGATGCCGATCTCGGCGAGGCGCTGAAGCGGTCCTTCACGCGTCAGGGGATCGAGGTGCACGTCGGCGCCACGCTGAAGAGCGTCCGGGTGGAGGCGGGCGGCGCCTGGAGCGAGTTCGACGTCGCGGGCGAGACGAAGCGGATCCGGACCGAGCGCGTGCTGATGGCCGCGGGCCGCAAGCCCGTCACCGACGGGATCGGGCTCGAGACCGTCGGCGTCGCCATGGAACGGGGCTGGGTGAAGGTCAACGAGTATCAGGAAACCTCGGTCCCGGGCATCTACGCCATCGGCGACATCACCACGAGCCCGGCGCTGGCGCACGTGGCCTCCCACGAGGGAATCGTGGCGGTCGAGCGGATCGCGAAGCACCCGACCCACCCGGTGAACCTGGGGGCCATTCCTTCCTGCACGTACTGCCATCCGGAGGTGGCGAGCGTCGGCATGTCCGAGGCGCAGGCGAAGGCCGCCGGACGACAGGTCAAGGTCGGCAAGTTCCCGTTCACCGCCAGCTCCAAGGCGAGCATCCTCGGGGAAGGGGACGGCTTCGTGAAAGCGGTGGCCGACGCGAGGACCGGCGAGATCCTGGGCGTCCACATCATCGGCGTACGGGCGACGGAACAGATCTCCGAGTCGGTCGTCGCCCGCCATTTCGAGGCGTCGGCGCTGGAGTTGGCCGAGGTCGTGCACCCGCACCCGACCCTGTCCGAAGCGACCATGGAGGCCATGTTTGGAGCCGAAGGCCGAACGATCCACATCTGAGCGCGCGCACCCCGCCGGCGTCGGCAGGCCGATCGGACTCTCGCTTCCCTCCGATCGCCGCACGGCCGCGGGCGAAAAGCGGAAGCCCCTGCGCGCGTACGAGCGGCTCTCCGAGGCGCCGCCGGGGACCCGCCGTCCGGATTGGCTGCGGGCGCGGATTCCCACCGGGAAGGCCTACCTCGAGACGAAGCAGATCCTGCGCACGCTCGACTTGCACACCGTCTGCGAGAGCGCGAACTGCCCGAACATCGGCGACTGTTTCTCGCGGCACACGGCGACGTTCCTGATCCTGGGCAACGTCTGCACCCGCTCCTGCCCGTTCTGCGACATCCGGAGCGGGAAGCCGCTCCCGGTCGATCCGGAGGAGCCCGCCCGCGTGGCCGACGCGGCGCGGCGTCTGGGCCTGCGGTACGTCGTCGTGACGTCGGTCAATCGCGACGAATTGCCCGACGGCGGCGCCGGCCATTTCGCCGCGACGATCCGCGCGCTGCGCGAGGCCGTCGACGGCGTGCGCGTCGAGGTGCTCATTCCCGATTTCCTGGGAGACGAAGCCGCGCTGCGCACGGTGCTCGAGGCGCGCCCCGACGTGCTGAATCACAATATGGAAACCGTGAAGCGCCTCTACAAGCGGGTTCGCCCCGCCGGGCGTTACGAGCGCTCGCTCGAACTCCTGCGCCGCGTCGCCGCGTGGACGCCCCACATCCCCGCCAAGTCCGGACTGATGGTGGGCGTGGGGGAAACGCGCGAAGAGGTGGAGGAGCTGATCCGCGATCTCCACGCGCAGGGCGTTTCGATGATCACCATCGGGCAGTACCTGGCGCCCTCGAACGCGCACCTACCGGTGGAACGGTACGTCACACCGGAGGAATTCGCGCACTATCAGCGGTATGGCATGGAGCGGGGCGTGCGGCAGGTGGCGTCCGCGCCGATGGTTCGTTCCTCCTTCCACGCCGAGGAACAGGCCGGCGAGACGATCTGGGTGGGATAGAGTCCCGGACGGCGATCCCCGTCGGCACGGCCGCGACGCGTCCCGCGTGGCGGCCGCCGTGTTTTAGAGCAGCGTGCCGGTGAGGAGCAGTCGCGCGGCCGTGAAGTAGATCATGAGTCCGGTCACGTCGACGAGCGTCGCCACGAACGGGGCCGAGGCGGTGGCGGGGTCGAAGTTCATGCGCCGCAGCAGAAACGGAAGCATGGAGCCGACCATGGTGCCCCACAGGACGACGCCGACGAGGCTGAGGGCGAGGGTCGCGCCGAGGGCGAGGTAATGCGGTCCGTAGGCTCCCGACACGCGATGCATCGTCACGACCTGGAGGAACCCGAGGAGCGCCAGGATCCCGCCCAGCCCCAGGCCCGAGAAGAACTCGCGGTGCACCACGCGCCACCAGTCGCGTAGACGCACCTCACCCAGCGCCATCGCGCGGATCACCAGCGTCGTCGCCTGCCCTCCGGAGTTTCCTCCGCTCGAGATCACGAGCGGTATGAAGAGCGCCAGGGCGACCGCCTTGGCGATTTCCAGTTGGAAGTACCCCATCGCCGCGGCCGTGAGCGTCTCCCCGACGAAGAGCACGGCAAGCCATCCTCCGCGCTTGCGGATCATCTCGATCGGCGTCACCTGTAGATACGGCGCTTCCAGGACCGCGGTACCGCCGATCTTCTGGATGTCCTCGGTCGCCTCCTCGCGGACCACGTCGACCACGTCGTCCAGGGTGACGATGCCCTTCATGCGGCCCTGCGCGTCGACCACCGGGATCGCCAGGAGACGGGTCGTCGTGAAGAGTTGGCTCACTTCTTCCTGGTCCATCGCTTCGGGCACGCTGACGACGTCGGTCGCCATGACCTCCGCGACGCGCTGACCCGTCCGCGCGGTGAAGAGCTCACGATAGGAGACGACGCCGCGCAGTTTCTGGTCTTGGTCGAGGACGTACGCGTAGGGCAGGGATTCCGTTCGCTCCGCCGCCTGCCGCCGGAGGTAGGTGATGGCCTCGTCGATCGTGATGTCGGGACGGACGCGCGCGTAGCGGGGGTTCATCAGCCCGCCGGCGTCGTCCTCGGCGTACGCGAGGAGCGCGACCACGTCGCGCCGGGTCTGCTCGTCCAGGAGGCCCAACAGAATCTCTCGCTGCTCGGGATCCACTTCCTGGATCAAGTCGGCGGCATCGTCCGGCGCCAGCAGCCGAAACCAGGCCCGGCGCTCGTTGGCCGGGATGCTGAACAGGAGCTCCGCTTGATCGTGGGACGACAGGAAGAGGAAGAGATCCTCGGCGTCCGGTCGGTTCAGCGCGCGGAACGACTCGACGCGGTCCTCGGGGACCAACAGCGACCACGCATCCTGGAGGTCCTCCAGGGATAGTTGTTCGGTCGCCTCGGGATCCACGGCAGCCAGCATGCGATCGTCCTCGTCGTAGGGAGGCGCCGCCACGAACGCCACCGGGCCACATGCTACGCCGCCGTGGGACGCCGCATCAAGGGCGGCGCGCCGGGCGCCGGTTTACCTCCCTCCGGACGGGTGGTACCGTGAAGGGAATGAACGCGCGCCAATCCCCTGCGCTCCTGTTGATCGACGACGATCCGGGAACTTCGGGCCTCCTCCAGGAGGTGTTTCGCGAGGAGGGCTACGACGTCGTCGCGGCCGCCACGGGAAGCGAAGGGTTGCTGCAGGCCGAGCGCCGGGACTTCGACGCCGTGCTCTGCGACGTCATCCTTCCCGATATCGACGGCGTCCAGGTGCTGCGCCGACTCCGCGAGCTTCGCCCCGAGATGCCCGTCATCATCATGACCGCGCACGGCACCGTGGAACTCGCCATCCGCGCCCTCGACGAAGGCGCCTTCGACTACGTCAGCAAGCCGTTCGCGATCCATTCGGTTCGCGCGTGCGTCGCGCGTGCGGTGGAGCCGCGACGCAAGGCGCCCGCCCCGGAGCCTGCCCCCGATGCGGCGGCCTCCGGCGTGCGGCCGATTCTGGGATCGCACCCGGCGATGGTCGAGCTCTACAAGCTGGTCTTCCGCGTGGCCGGGACGAAGAGCCCGGTGCTCATCGAAGGCGAGAGCGGCACCGGGAAAGAGCTGCTGGCGCGTACGATTCACGTGCAGAGCCCGCGGCGCGGCCGCCCCTTCGTCGCGGTCAACTGCACCAGCCTCTCGGAGTCGCTCCTGGAGAGCGAACTCTTCGGGCACGTCCGTGGCGCGTTCACCGGGGCGGTGGAGCGGCGGCCCGGCCTCTTCCTCGAGGCGAATCGGGGCACGATCTTTCTCGACGAAGTCGGCGACATGTCGCTGAGCATGCAGGCCAAATTGCTGCGCGTCCTGCAAGAACAGGAAGTGAAGCCCGTGGGCGGCTCCGAGACCGTGCCCGTCGACGTCCGAATCGTGGCGGCGACGCACCGCAATCTGGGAGCGATGGTCGCGGAGCGGCGATTTCGGGAGGACCTCTACTATCGCATGCGCGTCGTGGCGCTTCGCGTCCCGCCCCTCCGGGAACGGCCCGAGGACATCCCGATCCTGGCGGAGCACTTCCTTGCCCGTTTCGGCGCGCTCTCCGGTCGCTCCATTTCCGGATTCACCGAGGGGGCCATGGCCGCGCTCCAAGCCTACTCCTGGCCGGGAAACGTCCGGGAATTGGAGAACGTCGTCGATCGCGCCGTGGCCCTGACGCCGGGCGGCGTCGTGGGTGTCGAGGATCTCTCGGAGGAAATGCGCGCCGTCTCCGCGAACGCGCCGCACGAGCTCTCCGGAGAAACCGCATCCCTGGATGACGTGATCCGACGCCACGTGCTGCGCGTCCTCGAGGCGACGGGGGGAAACAAGGCCGAGGCGGCCCGCCGTCTTGGCGTGCCGCGTAGATCGTTCTATCGGATGCTGCAGCGCTACGGCGACCCCGGAACTTGAAGGGCCACTTGGGCACATGTGCGCCACATTGGCTCTTATCGTCGTAAAATAATATGCAATAATATTTTGCAGATTACTTGGCGAATGAAATGCGCCAATTTGGCTCAACCATGTCGCCTATCGATCCGCCAAGATCCCGCCGTTCGTTTCGAGCATTCCACCCAACCAAGCCATGGCAAACGGGTTGCGTCCACGCCGCCCAAACCCGAAATTGGCACGGCCACTGGCGCGAATCATGCACTTACTCCTCAGAGTCGGGACCAGAACGGCTACTTCCAAGAATCCGCACCATGATCACGCCGTCAAACCCGTGGCCCTCGTGGCCGTGGTTTGAACGTGAGAGATGCCCCCCACAACTCACGTCGAGCACGCCCGAGGGCCGTATTTTTTCGAAGGCCATAGACACCCTCGCGCACCGTACCTAGACTTTCCTTCCCGTGACCCACCGCCGATCACCCGCACGTTGGCCCGCCGCATGCCTGGCGACGATGTGCGCGCTCATCCTTGGCGCCGCCTCGGCGCGCGCCCAGCCGCCCGCGAGCGAGCCGGTCGAGGGAGCGCGCATCATCGCCGTCGTCGACGGCATTCCGATCCGGCAGCTCGAATGGGATCGCTTGGCGCCGCCGTACTTCAAAGAGATCGAGGCGGAAGCGGGGCGCCCGCTGACCGGGGCCGAACGGCGCACCCTCAGCCGCAACGTCCTCCACGAACTGATTCGCGAGCGGCTTTGGATCGCGGACGCGAAACGCCGCGGGATGGCCGTGACCGAAGCGCAGATCGACGCACGGCTGAAGCAGAGCAATTTCTTCAAGACGGACGGGAAGCTGGACGAGCAGAAGTTTCAAGCGTTCAAGCGATCTCCCACGTCCAACTATCCCACGCTCCGAACGCAGACTGAATTGGGGCTCCTGCTCGAGCAGTATCAGCGGTGGATGGCGCGCCGCTTCAGTCCGCGCGACTCCGAACTGCGCCAGGCGTTCCGGGAACGGACGATTCAGGCGACCCTCCGCTACTTCCTCTTTGGTCCCGACGCGATTTCCCTGAACCCGGAGGCGGGCGACGCCGACATCCGGGCCTACTACGCGGCGCACCCCGAGCTCTTTCGCGCACCCGCCGAGGCCCGGATCCAGTACGTGAAGATTCCGGCGACGGCCGACGCCGCGGCAAGCGACAGCGCTCGCGCCGCGGCGATCGAAGCCGGTCGCCGCGCGGCCGTGGATCTCCTGGCGGCTATCAACGCCGGCGCGCCGGCGGAGACGGCCGCCAAGATCTATGGAGGGTTCCATGAGAGCGGATGGTTCCAGCTCGGGGACCCGATTCGCGGACTCGGCCGGAGCGAAGATCTGACGGCGGCCGTTCGAGACGGGGAGGTCGGCGCATGGCTCCGCGAGCCCGTCCACATCGGTCCGCTGTTCGTGATCGCACGGATCGTCGAGAAGAAGGAGGCGAAGTCGGTGCCGTTGCGCGAGGCGGCCGCGCTCGCGAAGAAGCAGGCCGACGCAGCCATTCAGAGCGCGTACGTCGACTCGCTGGCGCGCCGTGAACTGGCGCTCCACCCCGACGCCTACGTTCGTCCGCGGCTCGACGCCGTGGTCGTGGCGCGTCCGCTGGCGGCCTACGAGGAATCGAAGCGGATCTCCGACAAGGACATCCGCAAAGCGCTCGAACGGGCGCGGCGCGAGGCGGGCGTTTCCGACACCGCGCGCGCCTGGCTCGATTCGGTGCGGACCACGCTTCCCGCGCGTCTCGGCCGGGAACGTCGACTGGCCAAGGCGATGCGCGCCATGCGCGACGTCGTCAAGGACCTCCGCAAGGGAAGCGATGCCGCGCGCGTCGCCGAGCGACGACAGGCCACGCTTTCGCGCGTGGATCTCTACCAGGGCCAGCCGACCGCCCACGCGGGGCTGCTCGAGGGCGCGTTCCTGGATTCCCTCTACACGCTCCGGCCGGGCGCCGTCCCCGAACCGCGGGTTTCCCGCGACTCGATCTTCGTCGTTCGGATCGAGGCGCTCGATCCCGCCTTCCGCCCGCCGTACGAGACCGTGCGGGAGGAGACGCGCACCGCGGCCCTTCAGGAGCGCCAGCGAAATCTGGAGGAAGAAGCCAGAGCGTGGTTCGCCGAGCGGCGGGAGCGGTACATGACGCCGACCCGGTTCGTCTTCGACGCCGCGTTCTTCTCGAAGGAGACGCTCGACACGCTCGGGGTTCCCGAGGACTCGATCGCCGCCTATCACCGGACGCACCCGCTCGAGTTCACCGAAGTGGCCCGCGCGCGCATCCGCCACATCCTCGTCGCGGTCGGGCCTTCCGAGCCGGGGCGTGCGAAGGATGCGGCGCGACAGAAGGCGCTGGATCTCCGGGAGCGAATCGTGAAGGGCGCCGACTTCGCGGACGTCGCCCAGGTGACCTCCGACGACAAGGCGTCGGCGGCGCGCGGCGGGGACCTGGGCGAGTTGATCCGCAGCCAACTGGCGCCGGAGTTCGCGGCGGTCGCCTTCTCCATCCCGGTCGGACAGGTCAGCGAGCCGGTCCTCACGCGCTACGGCTACCACCTGATTCGGGTGGACGAGCGCATTCCGGAGCGGCTTCGCCCGCTCGACGAGTGCCGGGCGGAGATCCGGCGCCTGCTGGCGGAGGAGTACGCCGATTCGGCGGCGCATCGCGCGGCGCGCACGCTGATTCGCGACGCGTCCGACAGCGCGTCGTTCGCCGCCGGCGCGGCATCCGTGGGCGGCGCGCGCCGGTACGGCCCCCTGGCCGCGAACGAGTCGGTCGGACCCTGGAGGGACGTGCCCGGGCTGGGCGAGGCCATGGCCTCGCTCGCCGTCGGGGGGATCGCGCCGGAGCCGCTGCCCGTGGGGACGGGATACCTCGTCGTGCGCAAGGTGCGCGAGGCGCCGCCGGTGAAGGCGGCGTTCGAGGAGGTGAAGAACCGCGTCGTGGACGACTACCAGGCGTCGCGGCGGCGCGCCATCGCCGAGGAGCGTGGGCGGCGGATCCGGGAGCGCGTCGAGGCCGGCGCCAACCTCGATTCGCTCTTTCTCCGGTACGGCGGCCTGCGCCGAAGCAAACCCTTCGGGATGGCGGGGCCGATCCCCGACTTCGCGCGCGATCCATCGATCGGTCGCGATTCGCTCTATCTGAGCCGGATCTTCGCGTCCAAGCCCGGCGCCGTGCTGCCTCCGCTCGAGGGGGCGAGCGGAACGCTCTACGCCATCGTGGAGTCGCTCTCGGAACCCTCCTCCTCCGAGTACGCGTCGCGCCGCGAGGACCTGCGCCGCGAGTTGATGGAGCAGCGCACCGAGGTGTGGACCGACCGGCTGCGTTCGCGCGCGACCATCGAGATTCGCCGCGAGGACCTGAAGGGTCTGGGGCGGTAACCCCGCCGGACCGCGCGGCCGGCGTTCTCCTTTTTCCTTGCCGGGGCCTCCGCGCCCCGCCTAGCATTCTCTCGCCTCGCTTCACCCCCGCGGTCCGGCTCGGAGGATCTCCGATGACCGGAAGCCATGCCGTCGCACCGATGCACGAACGACACGTATCCGATCGCCCCCGGGAGCGGCTGCTCGAATGGGGCGCCGCCGCGCTTTCCGACGTCGATCTCCTGGCCGTGCTCCTCGGTACCGGCACGAGCGGCGCCGATGTCATGGAAACGGCCGGAAGGGTGGCGCGCGCCGTGAACCTGCGCCGCCTGCACCTCGTTCCGATCGAGGACTTCCAGGCGATTCGAGGGCTGGGACCGGCGCGTACGGCCCAACTCCTGGCGGCGGCGGAACTGGGGCGCCGGCTCTGGCCGGACGGCGATGCGGCGCCCCTCGTACGGGGTCCGGAGCAGATCTACGACTTGACCCGCGACATCCGGAGCGCGAACCGGGAGCACTTCGTCGGGTTCTACCTCAACGCGCGCCATCAGGTGCTCCGGCGCGCTATCATCTCGATCGGCAGCCTGAACGCAAGCATCGTCCACCCGCGCGAGGTCTTCCTTAGCGCCATCGCGCTCTCGGCGGCGAGCCTCGTGCTCGCGCACAACCATCCCTCGGGGGATCCGACCCCAAGCGAGGAGGATCTGGCCATCACGCGTCGGCTATCGGAGGCGGGACGCCTCCTCGGGATCGAACTCGTCGACCACGTCGTCGTGGCGCGAGACGCGTACGTGTCGTTCCGCGAGCGGAAGCTGCTCCGCGGATGATCGCGCGGCCGCTGCGTCCGACCGTGGCCTCGCTGGCGGGGGCGCTGGCGCTGGCGCTGCTGGCCGCCGGGTGCGGCGGCAGCCGTCAGATGATGCCGCCCGTGGCGTCGGACGCGCCGCCCTCGTACCTGATCGCGAGCGCCGACACCGCGCTGGCCATCGGGGACGTCGAGGGTGCGCGCCGGCTACTGACCCGGGCGCTGGCCGTCGCGCCCGAAAGCGCCCGGGTGCACGTCGCGTGGGGTCGCCTCCACACGGCGTTGCGGCGCTACAAGGACGCCAAGGATTCGTTCGACCGGGCGGAGGCGCTCGATCCCGGCTCCGGCGAGCCGGCCTATTGGCTGGGGCGGGCGTACCAGGAGGCGGGCGACACCAGGGCCGCCGCCGCCGCGTTCACGCGCGCGCTGCGCCGCGATCCCACGCATCGCGCGGCCTCCGCGGCGTTGCTCCCCCTGCTTGGAGCACGCTACGAGGCGGCGGGCATTCCGGCGGCGTACGCGGCGCTCGCGAGTCGGTCTACCATTTCGCGCGCGGAATTGTCGGTCGCGCTGGCCGTGGAGCTGGGCGCCGATCCCGACCGATCGGTGTGGCGCTCCGACGCGCCCCTCGAGGGCGACGAGGAGGAACTCACCGCCGCCTGGGCGGGGCGTTGGGTCCGCGCGGCGGCGATGCGCGGATGGATCACGCCGTATCCCGACGGCACCTATCGCCTGGATGATCCGGTGACGCGCGCGGTACTGGCGTTGACCCTCGCCAGGGTCGATCGCCAATGGACCGGATCGGCGCCCGCCGCCGGGAGCGAACCCGACCGCGCGTTCTCGGATCTCGGTCCGCGCCACTACCTCGTGCGCGCCGCTTCCGAAGCGGCGGACGCGGGCCTGCCGTTGCGCGGCGATGACGGTCGCTTCGAGCCATGGTCCGCCGCGACGGGCGCCGAGGCGCTCGCCGCGGTACGCGGATTGGCGAGGCGCCTCGGAGCGACGCCGATCGTTTCTCCCGAATTTCCGTAGTCGCTTTGGTAGAATCGAAGGCATGAACCGTCCGCCTCGTCGGTCGGTGGCGGCGACGGCGATGGCGGTCCTGATCGCGATCCTCGTCGCCCCCGCCGCCGCCGCGCCCGTGTCTGGGCTCCCACCACGCTCCGAAGGCGACATCGCGCCGATCGGATCGCGCCGCGCTCCCTCCGAGGCGGGCAGGCTCCACACCGTGGGGGACACGGTCACCGTGTTCACCGATTCCCTCGAGACGCTTTCCAGCCCCTCCGCCGAAGGCGGCTGGACGCACATCGACGCCTCGGGCACTCCGACGGCATGGCACATCGCCGGAGACTTCGGCTGCGAGGGCCTTTCGTTCTGGTGCGGCGTCATCGATTCCTCGTGGACCTCCGATCCGGACCGGAAGGGCTACGGAAACGGCTGGACCCAGGAGGCGTCGAACTTCGCCGATCTGACGGGCGCGGTCACGCCGGTCCGGCTGGGATTCCGGCACCACCTGAACGTCGAATTGGGCTTCGACATCGCGCGCGTCGAAGTTCTGGACGACGACGGCTGGATCGTTCTCGGCAGCTTCAGCGGCGTGGTCGACCCGGGCGGTGCGGCGCTGTGCGACACGGCTTCGTTCGTCATCCCCGATTCGGTCGTGGCGTCATCGTCGCTGCTGGCGTTTCGATTCGGCTTCACGTCGGACGGGTCCGTCTCCTCGGAGGACGGTCTGTACGCGGACGCCGCCGGCTGGTCCATCGACAACGTGACCGTCGTCGCCGGACTCTCGGACGTTCGCTTCTTCGACGACTTCGAGGCAGGGCTGGGCACGTGGAGCATTCTCACGTTTCCGCCGGTCGGCGATACGTGGCGCATCGTGACGGATGCGGCGACGGAGCAGCTCTGCACGTCGAACGTGAGCCGGATGTGGACCGCCACCAGCCCGACGACCGGGGCGCTGCTGCCGCGCGCGAAGGACATCCTCCAGAGCCCGCCGGTCGGCGTCGGCGCCGCGGATCAGGTGTTCCTGTCCTTCGACGTCTTCCGCAATCTGTCGTTCGCCTCCTGCTTCTACTACGGCAGCACGTTTCGCCATCGAAAGGTGGGGACGGCCTGGTCGGATTGGATCGATCCGACCGGTCTGATCTATTTCGGCACCGAAAAGGACTGGGTACGCCAGACGATCCCGTTGGTCGGCGCCGGCGGCGCCGACTCCGTCCAGTTCCGCCTCACGATCCGCGACTACGGGAGCATCTTCTGCGGCGGGAGCGCCACCGCGACCGGCACGCTCTTCCTCCTCGACAACTTCGCCGTACGGGTCATCGGTCTGGCGGGCCCGTCCATCACGGCGAGCGAGCAGAACCTGTTCCAGGACACGTTCCAGACGAGCGTCTTCTTCGCGGACGACAACTTCAATACGCCCCGGGGCGACAGCATCTCGGTGCGCGTGGCGGCATCGCGCGGGCTGAAGAGCGCCGCGCTTCACTACAGCCTCGACGCCGCCCCGTTCGCGTCCACGCCGCTGCTCGTGAGCGCCGCCGCCGCCAACGCGTACTACGCGGACGTGCCGCCCGCCGCCTACCCGCGGGGAACCGAGCTTCGCTACTACTTCAGCGCCACCGATTCCCTGGATGAGATGGTGACGCTGCCGGCCGACGCGATCGCCGCGTCGCATTACTTCTCCGCGACCGTGCTGCCTCGCGTGCAGGGGGCTTCGGGGCTCTGCGCCGGCGATACCGCGCGCGTTCTCTACGTGAACTCGGTGGCGCCGCTCGACGCGACGACCACGCTGGACGCGAGCCTTCAAGCCATGGGAATGCGCTACGACCGGTACGACGTGAACGCGCCGACCCTGGGCTTGGGGAACGGACCGGGTGGGGGCAACCCGGCTGATCCGAACCGCATCTGGCCCGCGGCGCCCGTGGGCGTGCTGGAGGCGTACTCGACGATCCTGTGGGACACGGGGTCGCGCTCCAGCGCGACGCTATCGATGCAGGATCAGACGCGGCTGCAATCGTGGTCGGCGACGGCGGGGAAGAATCGGAACCTTCTCATCGCGGGCGACAACGTGGCACGGGATCTCGTGGTGAACGGCACGGGGGCTCCCAATTTCCTCTCCTGCACCCTGGGCGCGTCCTACCTTCGCGACATTTGGGAGGAGACGCCGCAGGATTCCCTGCAGCCGGTCCTGACCGGCGCCGCGGGAACCACGATCGCGGGGACGCCGTTCCCGCTGTTCGGAGGCTGTCCCGTGCTGAACCGTTTCGACGCCATCGCGGTCGCATCGTGCGCCGGGGGCGTGGGGCGAAACTGGGTTCGCTACCCGAATCAGCTCGCCGCCATGACCGAGCGCCGCGGCCCGATCGGAGCGCCCGGCGCGGACAGCGCGCGCGCGATCCTGGCGGGATTCACCTTCGGCGCGATGAAGAGCCAGGCCCAGCAGACCCTCCTCCTCTGGCGTACGATCGTGGAAGAGTTCGAGGAGCCGTACTGCATGACGCCGACCGCGGCGCTCCCGGGTGGCGGCGAAGCCTCGCCCGGCGCGCTTCCGCGGCTTCTGGGCGCGGCGCCGAACCCGTTCAATCCGCACACGACGATCCGCTTCGAGCTGCCGCGCTCGGCCCGCGTGCGCCTCCGCCTGTTCGACGTGCGGGGCCGGCTGGTGCGCGTGCTGGCCGACCGGGCATTCACGGCGGGGTTGCACGAGGTTTCCTGGGACGGACGCGACCGGATGGGACGCGACGCCGCGACCGGCACGTACTTCTATCGGATGGAGGCGGAAGGGGTTGCCCAGTCCAGGAAGTTGACCCTCTTGCGCTAGGGGCCTTCTCCGCCGTATTCTCGTTGCTCACAACTGCAGACATCCTTCGGGGCGGGGCGCAAGTCCCCACCGGCGGTACAGCCCGCGAGCCTGGGACAAGGTCCCCGGCAGATCCGGCGAGATTCCGGAGCCGACCGTAATAGTCGGGATGGGAGAAGGATGCGACGTGCGATGGCCGCCGCGGCCGTAGGCCGCGTATGCCCCGCGGGTGTCTGCCTGCGGGGTATTCTCATGCGGTTGGAAACCCGGGTCCGGGCCGCCGAGCCCACACCCGACACAGCGAGCATCGCCTTCACGGCCGCCGAGCGGCACGCCATGCGCGACGCGCTGCGGCTTGCCCGGCGGGGGATCGGCGGGACCCATCCCAATCCGCGCGTCGGAGCCGTGGTCCTTCGCGACGGCGCGGTGCTTGGTCGCGGATGGCACGCGCGCGCCGGCGAGGCCCATGCGGAAGCCGAGGCGCTCGCCAAGGCAGGCGCCCGCGCCCGCGGCGCCACCCTCGTCGTCACGCTCGAGCCGTGCGCTCACCACGGCCGTACGCCTCCCTGCGTCGCCGCCGTGCTGGCTGCGGGCATTCGCCGCGTGGTGATCGGGATGATCGATCCGAATCCGGTCGTCAACGGCCGCGGCATCGAGGAGCTGCGTCGCGCCGGTCTCGACGTCGTCGTCGGCCTGCTCGAGGCCGAGTGTCGCTCCCTGAACGAGCCCTACCTCAAGGCCCTGGCCACGGGCCGCCCCTGGGTCACGCTCAAGGCGATGGTTTCGCTGGACGGTCGTCTGGCCACCGACGCCGGCGAGTCGCGCGGGCTGGGAGGACCGGAGGAACAGCGCCTCTGCCATCGCCTCCGCGCGCAGCACGACGCCGTGCTGGTCGGGATCGGCACCGTGCTCGCCGACGATCCGCGCCTGACCGTGCGACATGCGACCGGACGTTCGTCCTGGCGGGTCGTCCTCGACTCCACCCTGCGTGTGCCGGAGACCGCCGCCCTCCTCGAGGATGCGGAGGCCGTGCCGGTCGTGATCGCCACCGCGTCGCGGGACGCGGAACGCGCGCGGGCGCTGGAGCGCCGCGGCGCGCGCGTCTGGCGCTTCGAGCCCGATCCGGACGGCCGCGTGCCGCTTCGCGCGCTGCTCGAACGGCTGGTGGCGCAGGGCGTCTACGCCCTCCTCGTGGAAGGCGGGACCGCCGTCCACACCGCGTTCCTGCGGGCGGGCTTCGCCGACCGCCTCGCGGTCGGCATCGCGCCGCTCGTCGTCGGGGGGAGCGCGCCGCGCTCCTGGACCGGCGACCTGGGGCGGGGCGCGCTGGCGGACGCCATCGAAATCGCCGACCTGCGCGTGCGCCGGGTGGGCCGCGACCTCTGGCTCCAAGGAGCGATTCGCGGCGCGAACGGCGCGCCGGGAACGGAGAACGATGTTTAGCGGCATCGTGGAGCGCGCCGGCGTCGTCCAGGCCGTGTCGTCGCAGGACGCCGGGCTTCGCTTCCTGATTCGAACGGGAATCGATCCCGATCCCGCGCCCGGGGCCAGCATCGCCGTGAACGGGGTCTGCCTCACCGTGGAGCGGGTCGTCGAGGGCGTGGCGGAATTCGTCGCCGTCGGGGAAACGCTGCGCCGCACGACGCTCGGGAATCTGTCCGCGGGAGCGCGGGTGAACCTCGAACGCGCCCTGCGGGTCGGCGACGAGATGGGCGGTCACTGGGTGCAGGGGCACGTCGACGGCATCGGCGTCGTCGCGTCGGCCGAACGCCGCGCGACGGACGTGCGCGTCGCGGTCGAGGTGCCGGCCGCCCTTCGGCGCTACGTGGCGGAGAAGGGATCCATCGCGATCGACGGCGTCAGCCTCACCGTGGCGGCGTGGGAGGACCCGCGCCTGACGGTGGCCCTGGTGCCCTACACGCTCGAGCACACCAACGCGCCGTCCTGGGTTCCCGGGACGCGCGTCAACCTGGAAGTCGACCTCGTGGCGCGGTACCTGGAGCGGCTGCTCGCCGCGCGGTACGAACCTGCCGGCGCCGCGGGACCCCGAGTGGAGGAATCGTGAACCGAAGTGTGACGCGACGAAACGGCGTGCCGCGCGCCGGCCGGAAGGCCGCCTCGCGAGGCGAGTCCCCGGGCAGGGTGGACGAGGCGATCGCGGCGCTCCGGCGCGGCGAGATGATCGTCGTCGTCGATGACGAGGATCGCGAGAACGAGGGAGACTTCGTGATGGCCGCGGAGAAGACGACCGCGGAGGACGTCAATTTCATGACGCGGGAGGCGCGCGGGCTGCTCTGCGTCTCCCTGCCGGGGGAACGCCTCGATGCGCTGGGTCTGGCGCTCATGGCGCCGTCGAACACGGCGCGCTTCGCCACGCCGTTCACCGTTTCGGTGGACCTCCTGCGCGGCACGACGTCGGGATCGTCGGCTCCGGATCGGGCGCTCACCATCCGGGCGCTCGCCTCGTCCGCCACCCGGCCCGAGGAACTGGCGAGGCCGGGCCACGTGTTCCCGCTTCGCGCCGAGATCCAGGGCGTGCTGCGCCGCCCCGGCCACACCGAAGCCGCGCTGGACCTGGTTCGGCTCGCGGGCATGGCGCCGGCGGGCGTCCTGTGCGAGATCCTGGCGGCCGACGGCACGATGGCGCGCGGTCCCGAACTCACGCGGATCGCGAAGAAGCACGGGATGGTCCTCATCACGATCCGCGAACTGGTGCGGCACCGCTACCAACGGGAGCACCTGGTCAAGCGCATCACCTCGTCGCCGCTGCCGACCCGGTACGGGACGTTTCGCATCGTCGTCTACGAGAGCCCCGTGGACGGCGCGCACCACGTCGCCCTGGTGAAGGGCGCCCCCGCGCCGGGGCGCGCCGATCTGGTGCGCGTGCACTCGCAGTGCCTGACGGGGGACGTGTTCGGATCGAAGCGATGCGACTGCGGAGAGCAGATGGTGGCCGCGCTGGGAAGGATCGACGACGAGGGCGCGGGCGTGTTCCTCTACATGCGGCAGGAGGGGCGGGGGATCGGGCTGGCCAACAAGCTGCGCGCGTACGAACTCCAAGATCTGGGGCTCGACACGGTGGAGGCGAACGAGCGCCTCGGTTTCTCCGCGGATGAGCGCGACTACGGTGTGGCGGCGCAGATGCTGCGCGATCTCGGCTTCACGAGCGTCCGCCTGCTGACGAACAATCCCCGGAAGCTGGGGGCGCTGCGCGACTACGGCATCGACGTCACGGCGCGCGAGTCCCTGGAGATCCATCCCAACGACGCCAATGCCGCGTACCTTCGGACGAAGCGCGAACGGCTGGGGCACCTTCTCGAGCACCCGTCGCTCCACGAGGTCGTACCGGCGCGCCGGAGTCGGGGCCGCCGCGGGGGACGCGCTTGAGCCCGTCCCGTCCCGCCGTGCGGCGCGCCGACCCGCCGCTCGCGCGCCATCCCGGGATCCGGGTCCGAAGCGGCGACGCACGGGCCGGACGCGGGCTACGGATCGCCGTCGTCGCGGCGCGCTTCAACGCGCGCATCACGGACCGGCTGCTGGCGGGGGCCTTGGGGCGCCTCGAGCAATCCGGCGTTCGCGGGCAGGACACGGTGCTCGTGGTCGTGCCGGGCGCGTTCGAGCTCCCGTTCGCGGCCCGTCGCCTGGCCGGGTCCGGACGCCATGACGCGGTGCTGTGCCTCGGCGCCGTCATTCGCGGGGGGACGCCCCACTTCGACTTCGTGGCCGGGGAGGCCGCCCGCGGCATCGCCGCGGCCTCCGAGGCCACCGGAGTCCCCGTGCTCTTCGGCGTCTTGACGACGAACACCCTGCGCCAGGCACTGGATCGATCGGGCGGTCGGTTCGGGAATCGTGGGGCGGACGCGGCCGATGCCGCGGTCGAGATGGCCCGCCTCGCCCGATCGCTGCCGCGGGGGAGGCGCCGTTGAACGCCCGGCGACAGGGGAGGGAGCTGGCGTTCCGGGCAATCTACCAGGCGGACGTAACGGGGGATCCCCTGGATCGCTGCTTGGCGGAAGTGCTGGAGGAAGCGCCCCCGGCCGAGACCACGCACAACTTCGCCGCCACGCTGGTATCCGAACTCGAGCAAAACCGCGAGGAAGTCGACGCCGTCGTGAGCCGGACGGCTGTAAATTGGCCGCTCCGCCGCATGGCCGCGACCGATCGCTCGGTGCTGCGGCTGGCGGTCGTGGAGATCCTCTACCACGCCGAGACCCCGATTCGGGTCACCCTGGACGAGGCGATCGAGTTGGCCAAGATGTACGGGTCGGAGACCTCCGGATCCTTCGTAAACGGAGTGCTTGACCGAATCGCCCACGAAGCGCGACCCTCCCCAGAATGACCACCGTTCTCCTATCGGATATCCACGGCAATCTCGAAGCGCTTCAGGCTACGCTCGAGGCCACGGAGAAATACCGACCCGAGCGCATCCTCTGTCTCGGCGACATCGTCGGCTACGGCGCGAGCCCGAACGAGTGCCTCGATCTCGTCCGGAAGCACTGCCAGGTCGTGCTGCTCGGCAACCACGACGCCGCGGCGAGCGGGGGCCCCGAAATCGCCCGTTTCAACATCCACGCCCGCGTGGCCGCGGAATGGACGAGCCGCGTGCTGACCCGGGAGCATCGCGAATTCCTCCAGACGCTGCCGCTGACCTACGAGGGCGACGGCTTCCTGTGCGTGCACGCATCCCCCGCGATGCCCCGCGACTGGGAGTACCTTCTCGACCGGTTCGACGCCGAACCCCAGTTCGCGTACTTCACCGAGTCGATCTGCTTCATCGGCCACACCCACCAGCCGGCGATCTTCACGGCCGATCCCGGTGGCTGCCGGTCGCTCCCTGTCGGGTCCCTCGCGCTCGACCCCCAGCGCCGGTACATCGCGAACGTCGGCAGCGTGGGGCAGCCCCGGGATCGGGACCCGCGCTCCTGCTTCGTCGTCTACCACCACGCCGCCAACCGCATCGAGTACGTCCGCGTGCCCTATGCGGTCGAGGTCGCGCAGGAGAAGATCCGCGCCGCGCGGCTCCCCGAGGTGCTGGCGACCCGTCTCGCCACGGGAGAATGACGTGGCGCCGCGCGCGTCGACCGAAGCCCACTGGAACCGTTTTTGGACCGAGCGCTCCGACATCGACGCGGTCTACCCGACCGACGGCCGTGTCGTCGAGCACGTCCAGTCCCAGGGGCCCGTCCAGGGACAGCGCATTCTGGAAGTAGGGGCGGGCTCGGGCCGCGACAGCGTTCGCCTCGCCGCCGCCGGGGCCGTGGCGGTCATTCTCGACTACTCGCTGCCGTCCCTCGAGACGGCGCGCCGCGTCGCCGAACGGGAGGGCGCCCGCGTGCTCCTCATCCGCGCCGATGCGCTACGGCTCCCGTTCCGCGACGGCGCCTTCGACGTCGTGTTCCATCAGGGGCTTCTGGAGCACTTCCGCGACCCGCGCCCGCTCCTGCGCGAGAACGTGCGCGTGCTGGCGCCCGACGCGCTTCTCCTCATCGACGTGCCGCAGCGCTTCCACCTCTACACCGTCGCCAAACACATCCTGATCGCCCTGGGCAAGTGGTTCGCGGGCTGGGAGACGGAGTTCTCCATCGGGGAACTGGAGCGGCTGATGCGGCAATCCGGGGTCCGGATCGTGGGGCGCTACGGGGCGTGGATGATCCCGGGGCTCTTCTATCGCTCGCTGCGGCTCGTGCTGCTCAAGACGCGCCTGGCGCGGTTGCCGCTCTACCCGCGCCCGCTTCCCCTCATCACGCCGCTCCTCGACGGCATCCGCGGGGCGTGGGAGCGCACGCCGTTCGCGTACTACACGTACTTCGTGATCGGCGCGCTCGGCCGCAAGGACGCCGACAGGGTGCCGTCCCCCACCGCTTGAGAATCGTCGCCCTCAACTGGCGCGATCCACGGCACCCGGAGGCCGGCGGCGCCGAGTTGCATCTTCGGGAAATCCTGCGGCGCTGCGTTCGGGACGGCGACGACGTCACCTGGCTGGCCGAAGCGTTCCCCGGCGCGGCGGCCGAGGACACGGTCGACGGCATCCGAATCGTCCGCGCCGGCACATGGTACAATGCGCACCTCGCGCTCGGCTCGCTGTACCGGGCGCGATTTCGAAAGGAACGCGTGGACCTGGTTGTGGAGGACATCAACAAGGTGCCCTTTTTCACGCCGCTCTACGCCGGGGTTCCCGTGGTGGCCGTGGTGCCGCATCTGTTCGGCGCGACCGTGTTCCGCGAGGCATCGCCGCCCGTCGGCGCGGTCGTCTGGGCCCACGAGGCGCTCCTTCCCTTCGTCTATCGCCGGACCCCCTTTCTCGCCATATCCGACAGCACGCGTCAGGATCTCGTCCGCAGGGGTATCGCGGCGGATCACGTCTCCGTCGTGCGCTGCGGATTGGACCAAGGATCGTATGCCGTCACGACGCCGCCCTCCGATCGCGCCCCCGTGATCGCCTTTCTGGGCCGCCTCCGGAAATACAAGGGCGCCCAGCATGTGCTGCACGCCTTTCCGACGGTGCTCGAACGCGTGCCGGAGGCACGGCTCGACGTGATCGGCGACGGCCCCTACCGGTCCGATCTCGAGCGCCTGGCGGCGCGACTCGGAATCGGGGAGCGCGTCCGATTCCGTGGCGCCCTGTCGCACGACGCGAAGGTCGCGGCGCTCAACGAGGCGCAGATCGCGACCTGCCCCTCGCCGAAGGAGGGGTGGGGCCTGACGGTCATCGAAGCCAACGCCTGCGGCGCGCCGGTCGTGGCGAGCCGGAGTCCCGGTCTCGTCGAATCGGTGCGCGATGGGGAGACGGGGATCCTGGTTCCGCACGGCGAAAGTTCCGCGCTGGCCGAGGCCCTCGTGCGCCTCCTCCGCGATCGGGATGCCCGCCTGCGCATGGCGGACGCGGGGATTCGGTGGGCGAGGACGTTCGATTGGGAGGATTGCTATCGCGACAGCCGCGCCGTGCTGGCGCGGGCGGCGGAACGCGGGAAGGCGGCCTGATGGGCGGCTGGCGCGACTTCTTCAAGCGGCACAAGGGCGCCTTGATCGCCGTCAAGGTTCTCCTCTCCCTGGCGCTCTTCAGTTACGTGGTCGCGAAGGTTTCGCCCGGCAACGTCTGGGAGGTCGTTCGCCACGCGGATCCCACCTTCCTCTGGGCCGCCGCGGGACTCTTCCTGCTCTCCAACCTGATCGGATCGTGGCTTTGGGCGCGGCTGCTGCGCGCCCAAGGGGTGAACATCCGCTACGAGAAGGCGGCCGCGTACTACTTCGTCGGACTTTTCTTCAACAATTTCCTGCCGTCGAACGTCGGCGGCGACATCGCGCGCATCAGCGACGCTTCGAAGCACGCGACGCGCGGCGTCAGCTCCGTCTTCTCCGCCACGCTGATGGACCGGCTCATCGGGGTGGTGGCGATGGCCGCCCTGGCGGTCATCGCCTCGTTCGCCTCGCTCGATCGCTTCCATCTCTACGCGATCTACATCTCCATCGTCATCGTCTTCCTGATCTCGGTGGGGCTCTTCGCCAGCATCTTCCATCGGGGCGTGCTGCAGGCGTTCGAGTGGCCGTTCCGGGTCCTGAAGCTCCACACGATCGAGAAGGGGATCGGGCGGATCATGGACGATCTGCACGGATTCCGGAGCGAGCGCGTCGCCCTGCGGCAGGCCTTCCTGGCCTCGATCATCGTCCAGGTGAGCCGGATCTATGTGCATTACCTGGTTGGAGTTTCGCTGGGAGTGAAGCTCGCGGCGGGGTACTATTTCCTCTTCGTGCCGGTGCTCGCCGCCATGGTCTCCCTTCCGATCGGAATGAACGGATTGGGGATCCGGGAGGGGGCTTCGGTGGTTCTATTTCAAACGGCGGGATTGACGCGCGAAGAGGCGTTCACGATCCCGTTCCTGACATACCTGCTTTCGGTGGCCATCAGCCTGCTGGGCGGGTTCATCTTCGTGACGCGGTCCCCGCGGCGCGCGCTGGCGCGAAGGCTCGAGCGCCGCCGCCAGAAGCGGGCCGACGAAAGCAACGCCGTGGCGGGGGAGGGTTCTTCGTGATCGCTTGGAAGCGCTGGCACGCGGCCTTCGCCGCGCTTGCCTTCGCCGTTCCTCTGTTCGTCTACATCCGCACGCTGACCGTGTCGGTCCCCTTCTGGGATTCGGGCGAATACATCGCCACCTCCTACATCCTGGGACTCCCGCACCCTCCCGGCAATCCCGTCTACACCATGCTCGGGCGCATGATGTGCCTGCTCCCGTTCGGGTCGATCGCGCAACGCGTGAACTTCATGAGCGCGCTTTCCTCGGCGATCGCCTGCCTGTTCACGTTCCTGATCGTGACCCGCGTCCTGCGGCGCACCCTCGAGGATCGCCTGGACACGGGCGCGGCGCGGCTCTCCTGCCTCGTCGGCGGGCTCGTGGCGTCGTTCTTCCTGGCGTGGTCCGACTCGTTCTGGGACAGCGCCATCGAAGCCGAGGTCTACTCGCTTTCCTCCGCGCTGATCGTGTTCGTCATCTGGCTCGGATTCCGCTGGTGGGACCGACTGGAGGAGCCGGGGAACGACAAGCTGATCGTGATCATCATGCTCGTGCTCGGCATCTCGACCGGCGTGCATCTGGGCACCGTGCTCGTGGCCCCCGGCCTGCTGCTCCTTCTCGGTCTCGTACGGCCGCGCTACTACCTGTCGAAACGATTCTGGGCGGGCCTCGCCACGACGGGAGCGTTCACGATCTACGTCAGCATGGCCGTCATCCGCGGCTGGCCGCTCCCGACCCAGCTCCTCCTCTTCTGGGGGGGCGGCGTGGCGCTCCTGACGCTGTGGCGCCGCGACCTGCTGTGGAAGAACAACCTGGTGACGTGGTGCTCCCTCGCGCTCCTCGCGGGCTACACCGTCCAATTCGTCCTTCTTCTGCGCGCCCAGCAGCTGCCGGCCATCAACGAAGGGGCGCCCGCCACGATCGAGGCGCTGCGCGACTACCTCGGGCGCAAGCAGTACGGTCCCGCCAGTCCCTTCGAGCGCCGCGCCGACCTCTGGTACCAGATCAGCCACATGTACTTGCGCTATGTCGGGCAGCAGTGGTCGATCCTCGAGCGGCTGGGCTCGCTGGACCTGAAGTCGTTCTGGGTCCGCCTGGTGAACATGCTTCCGTTCGCCCTGTTCTTCCTGGGCGGGTGGTGGAATCTGAGGCGGGACAAGAAGACCTTCTGGTTCTTCGCGGTCCAGCACCTCTTCATGGCGCCGTTCCTGATCTTCTACCTGAACTTCACCGATCACGAGGTCCGTGAGCGCGACTACTTCTTCACGAACTCCTACCATTTCATCGCGATCTGGATCGGCATGGGCGCGGCCGCGCTGCTGCAGGCCGTCGCCGAGGCGTTCGCTCCCCCTGGGGCGGAGAAGCCCGCCGCGGCCGCCGCGCCACCCGGCGAGGCCCGGATCGCTCCCGCGCCGACCGCCGCCTGGGTCACGGGCGTATCCCTGATCGTGTTCGCGATGCTGCCGGCGAAAGCGGGCTGGTTCGAGCACGATCGATCCAACTTCTGGATCGCCCACAACTACGCCTACAACATGCTCACGCCCTTGGCCCCGAACGCCATCGTCATGACCAACGGCGACAACGACACGTTCCCCCTCTGGTACATCCAGGAGGTCGAGGGGGTTCGGAAGGACGTCCGGGTCGTGAACATGAGCCTGCTGAACACACCCTGGTACATCCTCCAGCTGAAGAACCAGGAACCGAAGGTGCCGTTCAGCTTCACCGACGAACAGATCAAGGCGCTCTATCCGTACCTGGACGAGCGCACGGGGCAAGTCGTTTGGGTGAAGGACGTCGCGGTGCGAAACATGATCGCGGCGAACCAGTGGAAGAAGCCGGTCTACCTCGCGGTGACGGTTCCCGACGAGATGGGGCTGGAGAAGCATCTGACGTTGGAGGGTCTGGTCTATCGCGTCCAACCCGATTCGACGGCGCCGGAAATCGATCTGGAGGCGACGCTCCGCAATCTCTACCAGGTGTTCCGGTACCAAGGCCTCCTGACCCCGGATCGCGAGTACGACCAATCGGTGTACAAGGACGACAACGCGATGAAGCTCGTCCAGAACTACTCCGCGGCGTACGTCCAGGCGGCCTACCATCTGCAGACCGCGGGGAGGGCCGACGAGGCGATCAAGCTGCTGAACGACGCGCGCAAGATCTCGCCCGACTTCCCCGGATTGCTGGAGTACCTGGGACGTCTCTACGACGGAACGGGCGACATCGCCAAGGCGGAGTCGCTCTACCGCGACGGCCTGGCCCGGTATCCGTCCAGCCCCGAGTTCTACTACCACCTCGGCACGCTCGAGTACCGGCGGGGCAACGTGCCGCAGGCCATCGACCTCTTGCGCCAGGCGACGCTGCTCAGCCAGCAGTACTTCGATTGGTTCAGCGCGCTCTTCACGGTCTACTGGCAGACCGGCCAGCGCGAGGCCGCGCTGGAGGTCTTGCGGCTCTGGCTGCGGGCGCATCCCGACGACCGACAGACGGCGGAGGAGCTGAAGGTCTTCGAGGACTCGCTTCGCCTGTCGCGCGCGGTCGCGCCGGGGCGCTCGGGCGGGGGCTGACATCGGCATGCGCGTCCTGGTCACCGGTGCGGCCGGATTCATCGGCTCGACGCTGGTGGACGCTCTGCTGCGCGAGGGGGCGGAGGTCGTCGGCGTGGACGCGTTCACCGATCTCTACGACCCCGCGCGCAAGCGGGCGAATCTCGCGGACGCCCTTCGGCGGCCCGGGTTCCGCCTGGTGGAGGCCGACCTGAGGGAGGCGCCGCTGGAGCCGCTCCTCGACGGGGTCACCCACGTCGCCCATCTCGCGGCCGTGCCCGGCGTGCGCGCCAGTTGGGGAACATCCTTCCGCGCGTACGCCGAACACAACATCCAGGCGACGCAGCGCCTGTTGGAGGCCGCGCAGGCGCGGGGCGGCGCGCTCGCCCGCTTCGTGGCGGCGTCCAGCAGTTCCATCTACGGGACGCCGACGCGCTTTCCCACGCCGGAGGACGAGCCGCCCCGCCCGCTCTCGCCGTACGGCGTCACGAAGGTGGCGACGGAAGCCCTGCTCCTGGCCTACCATGCCTCCCGGGGCGTGCCGACCGTGGCGCTCCGGTACTTCACCGTGTATGGCCCGCGCCAACGACCCGACATGGGCATCCACCGGTTCTTCGAGGCGGCGCGCGCGGGACAGCCGGTGACGGTCTACGGCGACGGGGGACAGACGCGTGATTTCACGTTCGTGGACGACGCCGTGCGCGCGACGCGCGCGGCCCTGACGGCGCCGGTGACGGCGCCGGTCTACAACATCGGCGGCGGACATCGCGTGGCGCTGCACGCGCTGCTGGAGGAGATCGCCTCGGCCAGCGGGCTGCCCGTGGCGAGGCGCCATGAGGCGCCGCAACCGGGCGATCCGCGCGATACGGCGGCGGAGACCGAGCGGGCGCGTCGCGATCTCGACTACGCGCCCCGCACCGATCTTCGGGAGGGGCTGCGGCGGCAGTGGGCATGGCAGCGGCAGCAGGCGGAGGTGACGGCGTGAGCGACGCGCGCGACCACGAGGTCGATCTGACCGTGCTGGTTCCGGCCTACAACGAGGCGGAGAACATGAAGCCGCTGCTCGAGAAGCTGGTGGGCGACCTCGCGCCGCTCGGGCTCACGAACGAGATCATCGTCGTCGACGACGGGTCGACAGACGGCACGCTGGACGCCCTCCGGGCGCTGCGGGGAGCGATTCCCGGACTTCGCGTCCTGTCCTTCCGCCGCAATTTCGGAAAGTCGGCCGCGCTCTCGCTGGGATTCCGCGAGGCGCGGGGCCGGCACGTCGTGACGATGGACGCCGACCTCCAGGACGACTCGGCGGAGATCGGTCCGCTGCTTCGAAAGGTGGGAGAGGGGTTCGATCTCGTCTCCGGCTGGAAGCAGAAGCGGAAGGACCCGATCATGAAGACGATTCCGTCCAAACTCTTCAACGCCGTCACCGCGGCGATGACCGGTGTGTCGCTCCACGACATGAATTGCGGACTGAAGGCGTACCATCGCGACGTGGTGCGCACGGTGAAGTTGCGCGGGGAACTGCATCGCTTCATCCCGGTCCTGGCGCACTGGAACGGGTTTCGCGTCGGCGAGCTGCGCACCGTCCACCATCCGCGCCTCCACGGAAAGACGAAATTCGGTCCCGCGCGGTTCGTGAACGGGTTCCTGGATCTCCTCGCCGTCATGTTCATGACGACCCAGGCCACGCGGCCGCTGCACCTGTTCGGCCGGCTGGGCATGGCCGTCGCGGGACTCGGCGCGGCCGCCACGCTCTGGGCGTCGTTGCCGTGGTTCCTGGGCGAGGGCCTGCGCCTGCGGCCGATGCTCGTGTTCGGGCTGGTCCTGGTCGTCCTGGGTCTCCAGTTCCTGTCGCTCGGATTCCTGGGCGAATTGATCGCCGGAACGCGCGCGCAGGAGCCGGACTACCCGCTTCGGGAGCGCTTCTAGCGCTCCGGCGCCCCGGCATGGAGGCGGCCATCGCCACGGGGGCGCGCCGATGAGAGTCGCCCTCCTCGGCCCCACCTACCCGCATCGCGGCGGCATCGCGCACTACACCACGCTTCTCGCGCACGCGATCGCGGCGCGCCAGGACGCGGACCTCGTCTCCTTCGTCTCGTTTCGCCGCCTCTATCCGGGATTTCTCTTTCCCGGCACCACGCAATTCGACGCGAGCGACGAGGCGCTCCGGCCGCCGATCGACCCCGCGCCGATCCTGGACAGCATCCAGCCGTTCACCTGGGGCGCGGCGGGCCGCCGGTTGCGCGACGCGTCACCCGACGTGCTGGTGGTTCCGTGGTGGCATCCCTTCTTCGGCCCGTCGCTCGGGGTCGCCGCCCGGGCCGCGCGGCTGAAGGGGCGCCGCGGTCCGAAGCGAGTCTTCCTCTGTCACAACGTCGAACCGCACGAGCCGTCACCGCTAGACCGGTCGCTCGCCGGCTACGGTCTGGGCGCCGCCGACGCGTTCCTGGTTCACGCGCGGGCCGAGGCCGCGCGGCTGGCCTCGCGCGCGAAGGGGCGTCCGGTGCGCGTCCACCCGCACCCGACGTACGAGGTCTTCAGCGCGAAGGCGCCCTCGCGCGAGGGCGCCCGCGCGGCGGTCGGCGCGCGAGGGCGGACGATTCTCTTCTTCGGCTACGTGCGTCCCTACAAGGGCCTCGCGGATCTCCTCGACGCGCTGCGGCGCGCGCGCCCCGACGCCTGGGACACGCTCCTCGTCGTCGGCGAATTCTACGAGCCGCGCGAACGGTACGCGGCGGCGCTGGCCGATCCGGCCCTGCGGGGCAAGGTCACGGTCGTCGACCGCTACGTCGCCAACGAGGAGGTCGCGACCTATTTCGCCGCCGCCGACGTCGTGGCGCTGCCGTACCGATCGGCGACCGGATCGGGAATCGCCCAGGTCGCCTACGGCGCCGGCGTGCCCGTCGTCGCCACGCGCACCGGAGGACTGGAGGACGTCGTCGAGGACGGCGTCACGGGCCTCCTCGTGCCGCCGGGCGATCCCGCGGCGCTCGCCCGGGCGCTGGAGCGCTATTTCGACGAGGAGATGGGCGGGCGATTGCGCGAGGGCGTGGCCCGCACCCGCGCCCGGTACGGGTGGGACGCTCTGGTCGGCGCGCTCCTCGATCTGGCGGGGGAATCCGCGTGAGCGGGCCGGCCACCGGCACGGGCGGCGCGGCGCGTCCGGCCGGACCGGTGTGGGCCGTCGTTCTCGCGTTCAATCAGCTCGACTACACGCGCGAGTGTCTGCGTTCCCTGCAGGGCCTCGACCCCGCGCCCGACGTGGTGCTGCTGGTGGACAACGGCTCGACCGACGGAACGCCCGAACGCGTGCGTGCGGAGTTTCCCGGCGTCGAGGTCCTGGCGCTGGGGGAAAACCGCTACTTCGCCGGGGGCGTGAACGCGGGGCTGGAGCGGGCGCTTGCCGGCGGCGCCGGTTCGGTGCTTCTCCTGAACAACGATCTCGTCCTGGAGCGCGGCGCCCTGGGAATCCTGCGCGCCGCGCTCGAGGCCGATCCGCGGCGGGGCGCCGTCAGCCCCAAGCTCTTCTACTACAGTCCGCCCGACCGGATCTGGTTCGCGGGCGGCATCGTCGCGCGGGGCATCGGTCTCGTTCGCCACCGCGGCGTGAATCGAAAGGACGACGCCTTTCGCGACGGGCCGCTCGCGATCGACTACGTCTCGGGCGCCGCCGTGCTCCTGTCCCGCGCCGCGCTCGAGCGAACCGGTCTCCTCGATCCCGACTACATCATCTACGTGGAGGACGTCGACTGGTCGGCGCGGGCGCGGGCGGCGGGCTTCACGCTCTGGTACGAGCCGTCGGCTCGCGGGTGGCATCACGTCTCCGTGACGAGCGGCGGCGGGCTGCGCCACGCGCCCGCCCGCGAGCGCCCGCTCGCGTGGCTGGCGTACGGGGCGTGGACCGCGTGGGTGTTTCTCGGCTCCGTCGCGCGGGCCGACGCCGCCTCGGCGCGCGCGCTCCTACTCGGGTTCGCGGACTTCACGCGGATTCTCCTCGGCGGCCCAGCGCCCGTTCGTAGACCCGAAGCATTCGCTCGCCCAGCGCCTCGGGGCTGAACGCCTCCGCGCGCCGCGGTCCGGCCGCCGCCAGCGCGCGCAGCGCGTCCGGCTCGTCCACGGCGCGGCGAAGCGCCGCGGCGAGGGCGCGCGGATCTTCGGCCGGGACGACCCATGCCGCGTCGCCGACCACCTCCGGCAGCGCGCCTCCGTCCGTGGTGATGCACGGCGTTCCCGCCGCCAGCGCGAGGAGCGGCGGAATCCCGAAGCCTTCGTAGTAGGACGGGTAGACGAAAAGCGATGCGCCCGCGAAGAGCGCCGGAAGATCCTCGTCGGGTACATGCCCCGGAAAACTCGCCCGAACTCGCAACGCCGTGGCAAGGGACTCGCAGGCGGCGCGGTGTTCGTTGGCTCCGCCCGCCAGCACGAGACGAGGACCGCCATCCGGAAACGCGGCGGCCATCGCGCCCACCAGCGACAGGAGGCCCTTTCGGGGGTCGAACCCTCCGAGGTAGAGCCAGTAGGGATGACCCCACGCGGCGCGGAACGCCGCGACCTTCTCGGGATCGGGCGTCGTGAACCAGCGCGGCCGAGCATTCGGCACGACGCACGTGCGGGGCGCGGCGTCGGGAATCCGCGCCGTGATGTCCCGGCGGCTCGCCTCGCTGACCGTCGCGATCACGACGGCTCGCCGGGTCGACGCGCGTACGGCGTTTCGATAGAGCCATCGGTGGAGCCAGGAAGGACGCGGCCACGGGACCATGCGCGGAACCATCCACGGAATGATGTCGTGGAGCGTCAGCACGCTCGGCATCGACAGCCCGTCGGGGATGCCGTGATTCCACGTAGCGTGGTAGAGATCCGGCCGGGGTCGGAGCGAGGTGAGCAGCTGGGGAAGGACGCGGCGCTCCCAGCGAATCCGCTGTCCCCCCGGGCCCAGAACCTCGACCGGAATCTCGGCGGGGATGCGGCCCGGCGGCACGGGGCGATCGGAGACGCCTATGTAGGAAATCCCGCGGCCCGGCATCTCGTCCAGCAGCTCGGAAATGAGGAGCCCAACCCCGCCCGCGGCCTCGAGGGCTAGTGGTCTAACGTCCAGGGCCACACGAATATGAGCGTCCATTCGAGAGCACGCTACGTGAGCAGCGGCCCGAAAGCAACGACGGCCACTCTCCGAGGGCGGGCCGCTGGTCCGCGTTCCGGCCACGATGAGGACAAATGGACCATTGTACGGGGCGCGGCGGCGGGGCTACCGTCTTGTGACGACAACACTGGGGACGAGGCCCGTCGTGGCGACGTTTCCACCCCTCGCGCCAGTGCGGCCGGCAGGATCGCCGGCACGACGAACCACACAGCCAGGCCAAGGGGACGACCTCCATGCGACTCCCGAGCGCTCCGATCCCTCGCCGTTCATTCCGACGCTCCGACTCGTTCCGTCGCATCCTTGTAGGCGCGCTCGCGCTCGTCGCGGTCAACGCGGGTGCGCCGGCCCTCTGCGCGGACCCTTTGTTCGGAATCGCCGCGCACTACCCCAGCGGCTCCAGGCCGACGTCCGTCGCCCTTGGGGAGTTCACCGGCGATATGTTCCCCGAGATGGTGGCGACGAACTTCAACGATGGGACCGTTTCCGTGTGGCGCAACAGCGGAGACGGCACCTTTCTTCCCCAGGTGCCGTATCCCGCGGGCGCCGGCGCGTGGGCGGTTGCCGTCGGCGATCTGAACTTCGATAACCATAGCGACCTTGCCGTCGCGAACAACCTTGCCGGAACGGTCTCGATCCTCCTCGGGAACGGCGATGGAACGTTCCGGCCGAAGTCCGACGTCCCGACAGGGGGCGGTCCGAACAGCGGGCCCTGGGCGCTCGAACTTGCGGAGCTGAACGGAGACGGGAAGCCCGACCTTGCGATCGTTCAAGCGAACGTCGGCACCGTGTCGGTTCTCTTCGGCAACGGGATCGGCGGTTTCACGCAGGGCCCCATCCTGCCGGCAGGCATCACTCCGACGTCGCTGGCGATCGGCGACGCCACCGCGGACGGCATCGCCGATATCGTCGTGGCCGGCTACGGAACGGGCGCGATCTACATCTACCCAGGCTCCGGCGCCGGCACCTTCGGCGCGCCGATCAGCCTTCCCGGGGGAGGCGCTCCGCTCGCCGTGAAGGTGGCCGACCTGAACAAGGACCCGTGGCCCGACCTGGCCGTCGTCGGGTACGGGACGGGCGAAGCGCTCGTCTACTCCGGGAACGGCGCGGGCTCCTTCGACCCGAGGGTTGAGTACACCGTGGGCAGGGGGCCGTATTCGGTTTCCGTGAAGGACCTGAACGGAGACTCCTGGCCCGACTTGACGCTGGCGAACTACCTTTCGGATGACATCTCCGTGTTGCTGAACGATACGCACGGGGCGTTCTTTCCGCAGGACGTCTTTCCCATCGGGTTCAAGCCCTCCATGGTCGTGGCCGGGGACGTGAACGGGGACGCGAGATCCGATCTGGTCGTCGCGGTCTCCGGATCCGACAACGTGGCGGTCTTGATCAACGGGGCGCCGCCGGGTCCGAGCGGGGAACCGATCGTGACGGCGCCGGCGTCCCGATCCGGACTCATCGGCCAGCTCATCTCCTTTGGCGCGACCGCCGTCGATCCGGACGCGGACGCGATCGAATCGTTCACCGCGGCCGGGACGGCCATCGCGGCGGGCGGATCGTTCGCCGTTACGGCGCCCGACAACACGTCGGGGCTCTTCCAGTGGGTGCCCGCGATCGGCCAGAGCGGCGTCTACTCGGTCACGCTGTCCGCGAGCAGCGCGTGCCGCCCGACCGGCGTCAGCGGCGCCGTCGTGTGCGATGTCGGAACGGCCACGACCGCCATCTTCGTCGCCACGACCGACCAGCCGCTTGTCATCGATCCGATTCCCGATCTGTCGGTAGCCGTGGGCGCGGTCTTGGACGTGCCGGTTCATGCGAGCGACGCCGACGGTGATCCCATCGTCCTCGGCCTGACCGCGCCTCCCTTCGCCTCGCTGATCGCGATCCAACAAGGGACCCCCGGGGTCGTCGACGCGACCCTCCGCCTCACGCCGAGCTCATCCGATGCCGGCATCCACCTCGGCAATCACATCCAGGCCGTGGCGGGGCCGAGCGCGGCCGACGTCGTCTTTACCATCGAGGTTGTGAGCGGGAACCAATTGCCGGTCCTGAGCGCGCCGGCGAGCGTGGCGACGTTCGAGGGAACACTCGTGGCGTTTGCCGTGACCGCAAGCGACGGCGACGGGGAGCACGTCATGCTGGGCGCCCTGAACCGTCCCGTGGGCTCGACCTTCATCGATCATGGGGACAATACGGGATCGTTTTCGTGGACGCCGGGCTACGCGCAGGCGGGCTCCTACGGGGTAACATTCACGGGGCGCGACGACAGCGGCGGCAACGCGGCGCCGGTGACCGTCTTCATCACCGTGGACAACCTGAACCGTCCGCCGACCGCCGATCCCGGAGGGCCGTACGCCGGGATCATCGGCGTGGTCCTGGCATTTGACGGAACGGGTTCCCACGACGTCGACGGCGACCCGCTTGCATACGACTGGGACTTCGGAGACGGCGCCCACGCGACGGGCCCTACGCCGGAGCACGCGTTCGGCGCGGGGGGCACGTTTGTGGTCATGCTCACGGTGAGCGACGGGAGTGAATCCGACGCGGCGGCGACAACGGCGACCATCCAAGACGTCTTTCCGGCTCGGGCTTTCACCTTCGGCGGAAATTCCACCATCCGGCTCGGATCGGCGAAACCGACGTGGTGCGCTCAGATCGAACCTGTCGACGCGTCCTACCTGAACACCGCGGTGCTGCCCGCGACGATCTCTGCTACGTGGGATGGCAATTCGATTCCGGTTCGCGGGGATAAGGTGACCCTTGGAGGCGATCGCGACGCCAATGGCATTCAGGATGTCACCGCGTGCTTCGACAAGGAAGATCTGCGGGGGCTGTTTGCGAGCCTACCCAAGGGGAAGCAGGTTGTTACCGTCGATCTCGACGGTGCGCTTCTGTCGGGCGGGACCTTCCACGCCGCGCTGACAGTCGACGTCGTCAGCAGCGGGCCGGCCATGGCGGCCTCCCTGTCCCCGAACCCGTTGACGGACGACGGATGGCTTACCTTTTCCACGACCCGTGCCGGCTGGGCCCGCGTTTCGGTGTTCGACCTGCACGGCAGACTTGTCCGACGCCTGTTGGACGAGCGGGGGGTGAGTCCTGGCTATCACGACGTGCGGATCGATGGGTGGTCGGAGCGTGGTTCGCGACTACCCTCAGGGGTCTACTTCTACCGAGTCGAAACGGCGGAGGGATCCTTGACGGGACGCTTCGCGATCGCGCGGTAGCCGCATCCCATCGGGTCCGCATCGCGGGCCGGCGGGGTCGGGGGGCGTCCGCCGCGGTCGTCCCCCCTCGGCCCGTGCGGGATGGACACCCCCGGGCCTTCCGCATCCCTCGACTTGACTTCACCTTGCGCCGACAAGTAGGCTTGTCCAGTGCGCGAATGCGGAGGCTCTGGTGCGTCCCGTCTGGGACGTCGTCTGGCTGAGTGACATTCCCTGGTCGAGCCTCTGGCAGCGGCCTCAACAGCTTGCCACGCGCTTTCCCGACGATGCCCGCATTCTGTTCGTCGAGCCGTGGACCCTGGGAGCCGACGCCGCCTGGCGACCCCGGGAAGTCGCTCCGCGAATCAAGCGCGTCACGATCCCCTTTCTACCGCTCCACGCGCGGAATCCGCGCCTGCGACGCCTCGCCTACCGTCTGGGTTCCTGGGGCGCCGCGACGTCGGCGCTGTTCGCCCTGCAGGGCGCGCTGGCCCGCCGATGGGGTCGCTTCGGAAGGCCGGGCGCACGGCGGCTGGCGCTGGTGCAGAATTTTCTCGCCACGCCGTTTCTCGATTCCTGGAAGGCCGATCGAATCGTGTACGACATGATCGACGCACCACTCCATTTCGCCCCCGTGCCGCCGCGACTGGTGCCGCAGTGGGAGCGCCTGCTGAGCAGGGCCGACCGCGTCGTGGTCACCTCCGGACCGCTGAGGTCGCTTGCCCGCTCGGGGGGCGCCGCGGACCCCTTGTTGATCGGAAACGGCGTCGACGCGGCGCGCTTCGACCCGGCGCGCGTGGCGCCCGCCGTGCTGCCGGGTTCCACCCAGGCGCCTGTCCTTGGATACGTCGGCTCGCTCCACTCCTGGGTCGATCTCGATCTGGTGGGCGCGCTCGCCGCCGCGATTCCCGAGGCCCGCATCGTGCTGGTCGGTCCGGCGCCGCCGGAGATCACCACGGCGCTCGACCGATTGATCGCGTCCCGGCCGAACGTCTTCTGGCTCGGCCCCAAGCCCTACGATGAGGTGCCGTCGATCGTCCGAGCGTTTCGCGTGGGACTGATTCCGTTCCGGCGCACGCCGCTCACCGAGGCCGTGAATCCGGTGAAGCTCTACGAGTACGCCGCCGCGGGAATTCCGACGGTCGCCACGCGGTTCCGCGACGACGTCGACGACTGGGGCGAAGCCGCCAGGGTCGCCGAAGGCCACGACGCGTTCATCGGGGCGTGCCGCGCGGCGCTGGCGTCGCCGCCCTCCGCCGAGGCGCTGCGCGCCTTTGCGCACCGCCATGACTGGGACGCGATCGCCGAGCGCTTTCGTGATGCCTGTCTCGGGGAGATGCCGTGAGTCGGGCGCTCGGCTGGCGGGCGGCCTACGGGATCGCGGCGCTCGCAATCCTGGTCTTCTTCTACCCGCTCGTGCTCGGCAATGTCTTTCTGTCGCCCGACTCCGTCGCGCCGGCCGGGTTCTCGAAGCTGGCGATGCAGGCGCTCTACGACCGGGGCGTCTACGCGCTGTGGAATCCCTACCACTTCCTCGGCATGCCGTCGTTCGGAAGTTTGGCGCACATCCCGCTGGTGTATCCGCTCGACGCGCTCTTCGGGTTCCTGAACGCGGCGCTCCACTTTCCGGATCTCACCTGGCTCCTGGCGCACTACCTGCTCCTCGCGATCGCCACCGTGGCGCTGCTGCGCGCGATGGGCGCCACGCCGGAGGCGGCGGTCCTGGGCGCGACGGCGTTGGCCCTGACGCCGAATCTCGTCGCGGTGGGGGCCTTCGGTCACGGCAGCCAGTTGATGACCGCGGCGTACCTGCCGCTCCTCTTTCTTCTGTACGACCGCTTCGCCCGCCGTGGTTCGCTGCTGGCGCTGGCGGGATTCGCCGTCGCGGCGGCGTTCCAACTCCTGCGGGGGCACGTGCAGATCGTCTTCTACACGTGGCTGGCCCTCGGCGTGTACGCCCTCTTCCTCGCGACGGCGGCGCTCCGGGAGAAGGCGCGCACGGCGGTCCTCCGTTCCCTGGGCGGCCTGGCGGCGGGCCTGGGGTTGGGATTCGGCATGAGCGCGTTCCTCTACCTGCCGATCCGCGCCTACGCGGCGCTTTCCATCCGTGGCGCGGGGGCCGGCGGGGGAGCCGGTTTCGACTACGCGACCTCGTGGTCGTTCTCGCCCGCGGAAATGCTCACGTTCGCGATTCCGTCGATGTTCGGCTTCGGGGGCCCCACCTACTGGGGCACGATGCCGTTCACCGACTACCCGAACTACATGGGCATCGTGCCGGCCGCGCTCGCGGTCTACGCGGCGGTTCGCGTGCGGGGCACGTGGCGGACGTTCTTGATCACGCTCGCCGCCGTGTCGCTGCTCATCTCCTTCGGCAAGCACTTCGCGCCGCTCTACGCGCTTCTCTACGATCACCTGCCGTTCTTCAACAAGTTCCGCGTGCCGGTCATGATCCTCCTCCTGGTTCAGTTCGCGACCGCCGCGCTGGCCGCGCTCGGGCTGGATCGCGCGCTTCGGGCGCCGGCGCCCGCGCGGAAGGGAATGACGGTCGCCGGCGGGGCGCGCGCCTGGTGGCGCGCCGCGGGCCTCGCGGTGGCGGGGGGCATCGCCGGCGTGATGATTCTCCAGGCGCTGCGGCCGTCCCTCACCGCCGCCGCCGCCGCGAGCCGCTCGTACATGAACGCCGCCGCCGCGGCGCGCGCGCTCGACATGGCGGGCGTCGACGTGATCAAGTCGGGGTTCCTGCTCGGAATCGCGTTCGCCGCCGTGGCCCTCTTCCGCCAGGGACGGATCGGAAGGCTGGCCGCCGCCGTGGCGCTCCTACTCCTGACGGCGGGGGATCTCTGGGGACTCGATCGGAAGATCATGGACCCGCAGATCGGATCGCCGCGCGAGTACGAGGAACACTTCACCGAGACCCCCGAGGTGACCTTCCTGCGCGGTGATTCGACGCAGTTCCGTGTCCTGCCGCTCCAGTGGAACGACTCGCGCCTCGCGGCGTACGGCGTGGCGTCCCTGCTCGGGTATCACCCGGCGAAGCCTCGCCTCTACCAGGCGTTCATGGACACGATCGGAATCAACGACATCGGGACGCTGCAGCTCCTGAACACGAAGTACGTCCTGACCGACGGCTACTACCCGCCGGAGGCCGAGGGACTGACCCTGCGGCACGACGGGCCGGTCAAGGTCTACGAAGTCGAGGGCGCGCTGCCGCGCGCCTTCGTGGTCCACGGCGTGCGGCCGGTGCAAAGCCCTTCGATGGCGCTGGCGATCATTCGCGCGCACGGGTTCGATCCGACGCGGGAGGCGATCTGGTCCTCCGACAGTCCGCCCCCGGAGCTGCGGGAGCCGTTCGTGGCCGATTCCGTGCGGACCGTCCGATATGATTTCAACGATATCGTCTACCATGTGACGACGGCGGCGCCCGGCATCCTGGTGACCGTCGAGTTGTGGGACCCCGACTGGCGGGTGACCGTCGACGGGAAGCCGGCCGCGCTCGAGCGGGTGAACTACTTGATGCGCGGCGTGGTTCTAGGGGCGGGGGCGCACGAGGTGCGCTACCACTACGTGCCGAGCGCGCTCCAGGCGGGCATTCGGATCTCGACCGCCGCGCTCGCCGCGACGTTGCTCCTGGGGGTGCTGGGCTTCGTCGCCGACCGTCGTCGTCGGGCGGCATCGCCGCCGCCGGGGGACGGCGGCGACGCGGAGGCGGCGACGGCGATGAAGCCGCCGACGAGAGACGTGGCGGGAGACCGGAGACGAAAGGGGAGACGCCGTTGAAACCGCTGGTCATCATTCCGACCTACAACGAGAAGGAGAACGTCGAGGAACTCCTCCGGCAGATCTTCGCGCTCGAGGCCGGCATCGAGATCCTCATCGTGGACGACAATTCGCCCGACGGCACCGGGGCGCTGGCGGACCGGATGGCGGCCGCCGATCCGCGCGTCCACGTGCTGCACCGCGAAGGAAAGATGGGGCTCGGCTCCGCCTACCGCGCGGGGTTCCAGTACGCGCTCCAGCGCGACTACGACGTCGTGTTCGAGATGGACGCCGACTTCTCGCACAGCCCGGAAAGCATCCCCGTGTTCCTGAAGGAGATCGAGACCGCCGACCTGGTGCTCGGGTCACGGTATCTGCATGGCGTGACCGTGGTGAACTGGCCCCTGACGCGCCTCATCCTTTCCTATTCCGCCAACATGTACAGCCGCATCATCACCGGGATGCCGATCAAGGACGCCACGGGCGGCTTCAAGTGCTTCCGCCGGGAGGTCCTCGAAGCGATCGACTGGAGCCGCGTGAAGTCCGACGGCTACGGATTCCAGATCGAGATCAACTTCAAGGCGTACCGAAAGGGGTTCCGGATCAAGGAAATCCCGATCCTCTTCGTCGACCGCATGGCGGGCGAGTCGAAGATGTCGCGCAAGATCGTCTGGGAAGCGGCCTACATGGTCTGGCGGCTGCGCCTTCTCGACCTGCTCGGAGCGCTGTAGCGCGCATCCCATGCGCGTCACCGTCGTCGTCGTCCACTACCGCACGCGCGAGCCGCTGGCGCGCCTGATCGCCTCCCTGCGCGCCGCGCGTCCCGAGGCGGTGCGCGAACTGATCCTCGTCAACAATTCCGGAGAGTCGCTGGAGGATCTCGCCGCGTCCACGGGACTCCCGACGCGCGTGGTGACGCCGGGCGCGAACGTCGGCTACGCACGAGGCGTGAATCTCGGAATCCGGGCCGCGACGGAAGAGGACGTGCTGGTCCTCAATCCGGACGTTCAGGTGGAGCCGGGTTCGGTGGAAGCGCTGCTGCGATGCGCGGCGGAGCGACCGCTCGCGGGGATCATCGCGCCGAAGCTGGTCCACCCGGACGGAACGCTTCAGCTTTCCGCCCGGCGCTTCTACAATGGGCGAACGCTGCTTCTGCGACGCCTGCCGCTCGGCCCATGGGCCGAGCGAAGCCGGACCGTGCGCGACCACCTGATGGCGGACTGGGATCACGAGGATACGCGGCCCGTCGACTGGGTGCTGGGGGCGGCGTTCCTCGTCCGCCGGGAAGCCATGCGCGACGTCGGTCTCATGGACGAGCGCTACTTCCTCTATTTCGAGGACGTGGACTGGTGCCAACGGATGTGGCGCCACGGGTACGAGGTGGTCTACTGCGCGGAGTCGCGCATGGTGCACGAGCACCGACGGGCGAGCGCGCGGATCGAGCCCCGTTCGTGGCGCGCGCATATCGCCGGGCTGCTCCGGTTCACCGAAAAGTGGAGCGCCATTCTGTACGCCATGAGCCAATATCGCCGCCGCCTCCTCCAGGCGGGAACCATCCTGGGTGACGCGCTCGCCGTCATCGCCGCGTTCCTGGCGGCGTATGCCGCGCGCGCCGCGGTCGATCCGTGGTTCGAGAAGCCGATCTTCCCCTTGGCGAGCTACGCGGGACTCCTCGTGTTCGCCGTCTTCATGACCATGGCGGCGCTGGCGTGGAACGGGCTCTATCGCCGCATGGAATTCACCGACGGGCTCGATCGGGCGTTCCAGGTGGGACGCGCCGTGGTGCAGGGCGGACTCCTGGTCTTGGCCGCGACGTTCTTCTTTCAAATGCCCCGCTATTCGCGGTTCCTGGTCGTTCTCGTGGGGCCGCTTTGCTTCCTGGCGGTTCTCGCGTCCCGGACGATGATCGAGCGGCTGGCCCGAGGAGCGCGCCGACACGGGTTCACGTTCCGCCGCGTGCTGCTGCTCGGTTCGGGCGACGCCGCGTCCCGCGCCCGCGCGGCGCTGGAGGGCGCCCGCGGCGAGGGCTTCGAGCCGGTTCGCGCGGTCCTGGAAGGCGCCGAGGGGGAGACGCCGGAGGAATCGGCGTCGCGCCTCCAGGCGCTGGTGCAGAGCGAGCGCGTGCAGATCGTCTGCCTCGTCCCCGAGGAAGACGAGCTGCCGCGGCTACTGGCTCTCGGCATGGCGCTCCGCGAGAGCGGCGCGGCCATCTACTGGGCCGGCGCGGCGGCGCGCCTGGCGCCGCTTGGACCGGAGTCGAGGGTGGGACCGCTCGATGCCGTGCTTCTCTACGCGCCGACCCGCGGCCTGGGGCTGCGGGCGCGGAAGCGCATGGCCGATCTCTTCCTCTCGCTTCTCGTCGCCCCGTGGCGCTGGAACGGGCTGCGGGCGTATCTCCACGCACACGAGGAGCGCCTGGCGCCCGGCGCGGCCTGGCGTTTGGTTTGGTCGGGAGAGCGATCGTGGATCGGCCGTAGCCGCTACGAGGCGGACCGGTGGGCGGGCGTTCCCACGTGGGCGCGCCTCGCCCTCCAATCGCTGCGGCCCGGCGTGGTGTCCCCCGGGGCGGCGAACGGAGCGCAGGTGGATCGCGCCGGACGACTCGAATCCGAGCTGGCCTATCTGTCGCGCTTCTCCCTGGCGGAGGATCTCCGGCTCTTTCTCCGCGCCACGCGAACGGCGGCGGGCACGTGAGGAACCGGCGGAAGCGCGATCGCCCGCTCTGGCGCATCGCCGCGCTGGCCGCCGCGGTGGCGGCGGCCGCTGCGGTCGCGCCGGGGGCGGAGGCGGCGACGCGGCTCTTCATCGTGAATCACGTCTCGTCGAACGACGTCCGTCACGTCGCGCCGTGGGGCGGACGGCTCGCCATCGCCACCGGCGGGGGCCTCGTCCTGGCCGACACGGCGAGCGCCGCGATCAGCAAGGTTCTCCGCGCCTCGGGGGCCCTGCCGAGCGACAACCTTCTCGCCGTCGTGGAAAGCCCCAGCGGACTCCTGTGGATCGGCACCGCCGACCGCGGCATGGCGCGGCTTCGGCCCGACGGCACGTCGCTGCGCACGCTGACATCCTTCGACGGGCTTCCCACCGATCGCGTGCAGGCGGTGGTGCGCTCGGGGGACAGCCTCTGGGTCGCGACCAGCGGAGGCGTCGCGCTCTTCACCGAGGCGCCGTCGAACGGGCAGTTCTCGCTGCGCCGTTCCGATTCGCGTGCCAGCACCGCCGGCGCCATCGTGAGCGACGACGTGACCTCCCTCGCGGTCTGGGGAGACACGCTTTGGATCGGAACCGGAGGGGGAATCTCGACGTTCGCCGGGGGCGCCTGGGCGGCCCGGCCGGGCGTGTCCACCGCGCGCGTCCAGGCGTTGACGGTGGCGCGCGACACGCTCTGGATCGGCACGAAGACCGGGCTCCTCGCCTATGCCGGCGGCGCCGTGTCGGCGCGCGGCGGGACGGTCGAGACCCTTTCGCTGGCCACGATCGGTTCGAGCGTGCTGCAAGGGACCGTGTCCGGCCCCACGCTCCACGAGCCCAGCGGAGCCGCGACGTCGCTGGGCACCGGTGGGCTCGTCACGTCGGGCATCCAGGCAGCCGCCGTCACGCCCACCGGCCGCATGCTCGTGGGAACGAACGCGGGGCTGGCCTCGTTCGCGGGCGGCGCCGTTCCGTGGCAGATGATTCCGTTCCCCGGACCCGTCGTGAACGGGGGATCCCGGATCGCGGCGAACGCGCGGGGCGCGTGGGTCTCCCTGGGCAACGCGGCTCCGCCGGGGGGCGAGTCCGGCAACGTCCTTCACTACGACGGCGCCGCCTGGAGCCGGCTCACCGCCGCGTCCACGGGCGGAAACCTTCAGGCCTCGGGGCTGATCGCCCTCTTCGCCTCCAGCGACGGCCGCCTCTGGATGGGGCACTGCTGCTCCGCCGGCATCGGCGGAGCACGCCCACGCACCGATCGATGGGATCCGGCGACCGACACCTGGGACATCCCGGCCGCCTACAACATGGTGGACTTCGCGGAAGCGCCCTCGGGCCGCATCTACGGCGCGGGCGTCCAACTCGAGAACGGCGTCTACGTCTTCGACGGCGCGTCCGCGGCGCTCCTCGATTCCCTCACGCCCGACAACACCGGCGGGGGCTTGACCCGGAACAACCTGCGCGGCGTGGTCTTCGACACGGCCGGGCGGGGATGGTTCGCCACGGCGGACAACGGCGTCGACCGCTGGGACGGCCGCGGCACCGATACGCACGCGGACGACGTGTGGACCCACTTCGCATCCGGGTTTCCCAACGTGCAGACCACGGCAATCGCCATCACCGGATCGGGCGACGTGTGGGTCGGCACCCGTGCCGGCATCGCGCGCATCGCCGGCGGCTCGGTCGACGCCGCCACCACCTTTGCCGTGAACACACAACTGGGCGCCGTCTCCGTGAACGCCCTCGCCGTGGATGCCGAACAAGGCGTGTGGATCGCGACCGCCGACGGTCTGACGCGCGTCGGGGAGACCGGGGCGATCGAACGGTTCGATGTCACCGACGGCTTGGCCTCCAGCGATGTGCTCGCCCTGGCCTGGGACGGCGGCCGACGCGTGCTCTGGGCGCTGACGGCGGGCGGCGTCTCCGAAATCCACCCGGACTTCTCGAACCGCTTTTCGTTCGACGACGGATCGTACGTCTACCCGAACCCGGCGACGGCGGCGACGACGGTCGTGCGGCTGGGGGGGATCGGCGGCGAGCTTCGGGGAGAGGTCCGCGATCTTTCGGGGGCGCGCCTGCACACGTTCCGCGCCGATCCCACCGCGACTTCGATCTGGGACCTGCGGGACGCGAAGGGCGATCCCGTCGCGCCGGGCATCTACCTTGTCGTGATTCGCCAGGGGGATCTCTCCCGCGTGCTCCGCCTGGCCGTGACACGATGACGCGCCGCCGGCAGGGAGCGCCACGGTCATGAAGCTGGAACCGCCGCTCACGCACGTCACGGAGGTCGATCCCGCCCGGTGGGACGCGCTGGTCGCCTCCGCCGAAGGGGCGAGCGTCTTTCACACGTCCGCGTGGGCGGAGCTCTGGACGTCCGAGTGGCGCGACGCGCGCTGGGAGGCCCTCGTCGTGGAGGACGCGGAAGGCTACGCGGCCGGCCTGGGCGCGATCGTTCGTCGCCGGGGGCCGCTCCGCACGGTGGAAGCGATGCCGTACGCGACGTACGGAGGTCCTCTGGTCCGTCGCGGACATCCCGACCCGCGCGGCGCGACGGCCGCGCTGCTGGAGGGGTTTCGGCGCTGGATCGGCGGCGTCACCGTGCTTCGCGCGGGATTGGCCTGGTACCGAGGAGACGCGGGCGCGTTTCCCGAGGGCCTTCCGCCGGTCGAGTCGTTCACGCACGTTCTCGAGCTTGGATCCGACTACGAGGAAGTGGCGGGTCGGTTCGCGTCCTCGACACGCCGCCTCGTCCGGCAGGCGGACGAGAGCGGCCTGACGATCGAGCCGGCCGATACGCCGGAGAAGATCGGGGAGTTCTACGACATGGCGGTGGAGACCGTTCGCCGTCGCGGCGGCGTTCCGAAGCCGCGCTCGATTTTCGACCGCGTGTTCGAGAGGCTGGTGCCGCCCGGGTTGGGGCGCTTCCATCTGGTGCGGCACGAGGGCGCGGCGGTGGCGGGCAGCCTTCACTTGTTCCACGAGGGCGTCGCCACGAACTGGCTCCCCGTGTCGCGCGCCTCCGCGTGGACGCTCCGACCGAACAATTTCCTGATCGCGGGACTGCTCGAAACACTTTGCGACTCGGGTTACGTCGCCTACAACTTCGGCGCCTCGCCCCCGGACGCCGCCGGGCTGATCCGGTACAAGGAGGGGTGGGGCGCCCGCCGCGTCCCGGTGATCCTGGCGGGTCGCCGTTCGGCGTTGCACCGGCGGCTGCGCGGGTAGCGTTCGATGAGGATCCTCCTGCTCGCCCACGCCCCCTCGATCCACACGCAACGTTGGGCGGGGGCCCTGGGGGAGCGGGGGCACGACGTTCGGCTCCTCTCGGTGGTCGCCGCGCCGGACGCCCCGATTCCGGGCGAGCGCGTGGGGCGCGCCGACGCGCCCCTCTCGTTCTGGCGCTACGTGGCCGCCCGATCCGCCGTGCGCGCGACGATCGCGACGTGGAAGCCGGACATCACCGTCGCGCACTTCCTTCCGAACTACGGATTCCTCGCGGCCCTGGCGGGGGCGCGGCCGTTCGCGCTCGTGGCGTGGGGATCGGACTTGCTGATCAACGCGCGGCGGAGCCCCCTGCACGGGGCGCGCGCGCGCTGGGTGCTCCGGAAGGCGACGCTCACGCACGTCGACGCCCCCAATCTCGAGACGGCCGCGCGGTCGCTGGGCGCGCCGCCCTCGTCGGTCTGGATGCGCCCGTGGGGCGTGGATGTGGACGGCCTGGCTCCGGCAACGCCATGGGGCGATCGGGTGCGCCAGGCCGGGGCCCTTCGCTTCCTCTGGACGCGCATGCTGGAGCCTCTCTACGACCCGATGACGTTCGTCCGGGCGCTCGCGGCGATGGGCGGCCGGGGTGAATCCTTCCAGGCCACCATCGCCGGCGACGGACCCATGAAGCCCGTCCTGGAAGAAGCGGTGCGGCAGGGCGGGCTCGACGACCGGGTTCGCTTCGCCGGATTCGTGGACGAAGCCCGGCTCCGCGCCCTCTACCGCGAGCACGAGGTCTACGTGTCGATGAGCCGTTCCGACTCGACGTCCCAGTCGCTTCTCGAGGCGATGGCCGCCGGACTCTATCCCGTCGTGAGCGACATCCCCGGGAATGAGCCTTGGATCGGCCCCCGCCCGGCGCAGGGCGGCGTCGTGCGCGAGCGCGGCGCCGCCGTCCCCGTCGGCGATGCCGAGGCGCTGGCCGGGGCCCTGGCCGGGGTGCGTCACGATGCCGAGGCGGAGGTCCGCATCGCCCGCGGCGCGGCGCTCGTCCGGGCGGAGGCGAATTGGTCGGACACCGTCACCCAAACCGAGCAGCGGCTCCGGGCCGCGGCGGAATCGGCGCGATCGTGAAGCGCCTCTTGGTTCTCGCCTATTTCTTTCCGCCCCTGGGCGGCGGCGGGTGTCAGCGAACGCTGAAACTCGTTCGGTACCTGGAGCCGCATGGCTGGGCCGCGACGGTCGTCACGGTGGAAGATCCCGACTACTGGATCCTCGATCCCTCGCTGCTCGACGAAGTGCCCGCATCGTGCGAGGTGTTGCGCGTGCGGGCGCTGACGTCGCAGCGTCTGCTACGACTCCTCGCGCGCGCGGGGCTTCGCCTCGAGGAGCGCCAGGGCGCCCGGCGCGCCGGGGTCTTTCGCGGCCTGCGACGCCTTCAGGGTCTCCTGGCCGTTCCGGACGGATACCAGCCGTGGGCACGCGCGGCGGAGCGGCGGGCCACGCCGCTCCTCGCGGGCGGCGGCATCGACGCGCTCTGGACGACGTCGTCGCCGGAGAGCGCGCATCTGGCGGGCCTCGCGCTCAAGCGGCGCCACGGCGTGCCGTGGGTCGCCGATTTTCGCGATCCCTGGGTGGGCCGCGTCACCTACGCGCCGCCCACCGCGTGGCACGATCGCCGACATCGCGCCCTGGAGGCGTCGGTCGTCGCCTCGGCGGATCGCGTCTCCGTCGTGAGCGAGGCGATGGCCGATCTCTACCGCCGTCGCTACCCCGATGTCGATCCCGCGCGATTCGTCGTGCTGCCGAACGGGTACGATCCGGACGACTGGATGCGGGCCGCCGCACTCTCCCCGGCAATCGCGGATGCCGCGCGGGACGAAGGGCGCTTCGTCGTGCTCCACGCCGGGCAGTTGGCGCACCGCCCCACGGTAGGCGACCTGCTCCAGGCCGCGCGCCGGCTCATCGAGGAAGCGCCGCGACGGCGCGAAACGTTGCGCCTGCGGTTCCTCGGGGGAAACGAGGAACTCGACGACGGCGCCAT
>QJVW01000078.1 GCA_003235575.1 Candidatus Eiseniibacteriota bacterium
TCCGCGTACTACGGCGTGCTGGCCGCGCGGGACCTCCTGGCCGCGGCCGAGTCGCGCCGCGCACGCGCGAAGCTGGCGCTGGAGGACGCGCTCTCCCGCGTTCGGGCCCGTACGGCAACGCGCTCCGATTCGCTTCGCGCCGTCATCGAGTGGCGGAACGCGGATCTCTCGGTGCTCGACGCCGAACAGGGCATCGCGACGGCGGACGCCTCGCTGACGCGCACGATCGGGTCGATCGACCTCGTGACCGCGGCGCCGGCCGTTGCCGGCGACGACGCCACGCTGGCGCTGACCGAGGCGCAGATCCGCGCGCTGGCGCCGGAAGGCCCCGCCGTGCAGCGGGCGCGCAAGCGTCGCGACGCCGCGCGCGCGGCCGCGTCCGCCTCCTGGACGAGCTACATCCCGGCGATCACCGCATCCTATTCGCGCAGCGGCAGCGGCAGCGGTTCGTCGCTCGATCTGGGAACGGAGAATCTCGAGAACTACACCGGGTCGCTTCGATTCTCGGCGACGCTGCCGATCTTCGATCGCTTGAACCGCGAGGAAGGCATCGTTCGTTCGCGGGTTTCCCTGGAAAACGCCGAGGCGGACCTTCGCGACGCGCAGCTGGCCTCGCGCGAGTCGCTGGAGCGGTCGCTGGGTGACTTCCAGCTCTCCGCCGCGCGCGTGGATGCCCAGCGCGCGACGGTGGAGGCCGCGGAGGAGGATCTTCGCGTGCAGCAGACACGCTATCGCACGGGGGCGGGAACGCTCCTCGACGTGCTCACGTCACAGTCCACGCTTCACGAGGCCCGCATCGCGCTGATCAAGGCCCGGTACGATCAGCGAATCACGAAGGCGGAGCTCGAGGCGCTTCTTGGAAGGGATCTATGAATTCCAACTTGGTCTGGCGCCTCGGCGCCGTCGTCGTCGGGCTGGCGCTGCTCATCACCGGCGCCATGTGGATGCGCGGACGGGGGAACAACGACGAGATCGTCGCGGAACTCACGTTCGAGGCGGTGGGACGGCGCGTGCTGGTCGTGACGATCGAGGCGACCGGCACGGTGGAACCGATCAATCTGGTCGAGGTGAAGTCGAAGGCCTCCGGCCAGATCACGCGCATGCCGGTCGAGGTGGGCACCCGCGTGCGCCCCGGCGACCTGCTGGTTCAGATCGACACCCTCGACGTGGGGAACGCCTACCGGCAGGCGGCCGCGGCGCTGGAAGCGGCGCGTGTCCAAGCGCAGGTGGCGGAGGCCCAGAAGGAGCGCGCCGAGCAACTCTACGCCGCTTCCACGATCACGGCGCCGGAGCACGAGGCGGCGCTCCTTTCGTACGCGAACGCCCAGTCGGCCCTGGTGCGCGCCTCGACCGAGCTCGCGAACGCGCGCCTGCGTTTGGAGGACGCGACGGTCCGCGCCCCGATCGCCGGCACGGTTCTGGAGAAGCCGGTATCGGTGGGGCAGATGATCGCCTCGGCGACGAGCAGCGTCAGCGGCGGCACGACGATTCTCAAGATGGCGGACCTTCGACTCATCCGCGTCCGCGCGCTGGTGCCGGAGAGCGACATCGGCGGCGTGAAGGAAGGGCTGCCATGCACCATTTCCGTGGACGCCTACCCGAACCGGCGCTTCCAGGGGCGCGTGGAGAAGGTGGAGCCGCAGGCGGTGGTGGAGCAGTCGGTGACGATGTTCCCGGTGCTCCTCTCCATCGACAACGAGGATGGATTGCTGCTCCCCGGCATGAACGGGGAGGTGGTCGTGACCACCGCACGCGCGGCCGACGCGCTCGCGGTTCCCGTGGACGCCGTGCGCGGCATGCGCGATCTGGGCACCATCGCGGCGATCCTCGACGTGGACCCCGATAGCCTGCGGGTCAGCCTGCGGCGGTCGCGCGATTCCAGTGGGGCGCCGCGGGGTGGAGGCGCGCCGGCGGACACGGCGGGAAGGGCCGAGCGACGGGCAAGACGCGCGGCCATGCACGGAGGCGGCGCGGCGCAGGGACCGGGCGGTGGCGGTGGCGGGCGACCCGGCGGGCAGTTCGGAGGCGGCCCCGCGGGAGGCGCCTCGGCCGGCGGCCGCAACGCCATGTTCGCCGTCGTCAAGGGCCCCGGCGGGTATGAGGCGCGCGCCGTGCGGCTGGGCGTCAGCAACTTCGACTACGCCGAGGTCGTCTCGGGACTGGCGGAAGGGGATTCCGTCGCGCTCCTCGGCGCCGCGGAAGCGCAAGCGCAGCGAAGCGGCTTCGCCGACCGGATCCGAAACCGGTTGGGGAGCGGGTTCACCAGCGGGAACTCCAATCGCAGCGGCTCGCGCGCCGGCGGAGGCGGCGGCCGCTAGGGCCACCCGCCAGACGCATGCTCTTCGGCGAAACCATCCGCGTCGCGCTCGATGCGCTTCGCGCGAACAAGCTCCGCTCCTTTCTGACCATGCTCGGGATCATGATCGGCGTCGCCGCGGTCATCGCGATGGTCGCGCTGGGCCGCGGGGCCGAACGCTCGGTCAAGGAGCGCATCGCGTCGCTCGGCACGACCCTCCTCAGCGTTTTCCCCGGTCAGGTGCGCTCGCACGGCGTCTCCTCGGGAGCCGACCGCGCGGAGCTCCTCCTCAGCGACGCGGAAGCGATCGCCCGGATGGCCAAGTTCGTGAAGGACGTGCAGCCGGAAATGAACCGGTCGATGCAGGTTCAGTATCGAAGCGAGAATTCGAACACGAATGTCGTCGGGACGACCGCCAATTACCTCGACGTGCGGAAGTTCAAGATCGCCGCCGGGCGGATGTTTCAGCAGCGCGAGGACGACGCGCGGAAGAAGCTTGCCGTGCTGGGATCCGAGGTGGTCGAGGAACTCGGCGTTGCGGTGCCGGAATCGATGATCGGCGCCTCCGTGCGCATCAACGGCGTCGCCTTCGAGGTCATCGGCATCCTCGAGTCGAAGGGGCAGGGGGGCGGCTTCTTCAATCCGGACGACCAGATCCTGGTTCCGATTCAAACGGCGCGCGACCGCCTGATGGGGAGCGATCGCCTCCGTTCGATCAGCGTTCTCGGGACGTCCGAGGCCGAGATTCCGAAGACGATGGCCGAGATCACGCGCGTCCTTCGGCGCGAGCACCGGCTGCGGATCGGCGTCCCCGACGACTTTCGTATCCGGAGCCAGGCGGACTTCCTTTCCACGCTGGGGGAGACGTCGCAGATCTTCGGCGTGCTCCTGGCGGGCATCGCCGCCGTCAGCCTGCTGGTCGGCGGCATCGGCATCATGAACATCATGCTGGTCTCCGTGACGGAGCGGACCCGGGAGATCGGGGTCCGGAAGGCGCTGGGCGCCACGAAGCGGACCATCCTGCTCCAGTTCCTGATCGAGGCGCTGGTGCTCTGCCTTCTGGGCGGGGCGATCGGCGTCTCCATCGGCGTGGGGGCGGCCGTAGGTCTGCAGAAAGCCTTCGCCTGGAACACCTCCGTCGATCTCGGCTCCGTCCTGATGGCGCTCTTCTTCTCCGGTACGGTGGGACTTCTCTTCGGCGTCTGGCCCGCCCGGCGCGCGGCGGCGCTCGACCCGATCGAATCGCTGCGACACGAGTAGCTCCGGCGCCGCCGCCCTGCCGCTTCGGCGTGCGCGCCTCCATCCGCCCCGCGACAAGCGGCGCTGCTTCACGGTATGATGCCCCGCATGAACGATCACGCGACCCCATCGTCGGGTAGTAACGCGCTCGGCCACTTCGTGCTCGCGATCGCCCTGGTCATGGCGGGGTGGTTCGTGGGGCAGGGCCTGCGCGACATCCGAACGGCCGATCGGTTCGTCACGGTCAAGGGAGTGTCGGAGCGGGAAGTCAACGCGGACTTGGCGCTCTGGCCGATCCTGCTCGCCGTGCCGGATGCGGATCTCACGGCCGCGCAGTCGCGCGTCAACCGGAACGTCGCGAAGGTCTTTGCGTTCCTCCTGGACAACGGGATCGACTCGTCGGAGGTCGAGCTACAGGGGCTGCGCGTCACCGACACGTACGCCAACCCCTACAACCCGGCCGGCCGCCAAGGGCCGCGGTTCGTCATCCAACAGACGGTGATGGTCCGCTCGGAAAAGCCGGAGGTGGTTCGCGCCGCGAGCCAGAAAGTAGGCGACCTCGTGAACGCGGGCGTCGTGCTCTCGTCCGGTCCGGAATGGGGGCCCGGTGGCCCGACGTATCTGTTCCGCAGACTGAACGATCTCAAGCCGAGCATGATCGCGGAGGCCACCGCCGAGGCGCGCAAGGCCGCCGAGCAGTTCGCCGAGGACTCCAAGAGCCGCCTGGGCGGCATCCATCGCGCGAACCAAGGCGTGTTCGTGATCCTTCCCCGAGACGCCGCGGAGAATACGGGGGGACCGGGGATGAGCGAGCAGGCCCAGATCACGAAGACGGTCCGGGTCGTGTCCACGGTCGAGTACCTGCTGCGGAACTAGCCCGGCCACCCATCGGAGGATTCCCGTTGCAGCCCACGTCGCGTGCGGTCGAAGTCGAATGGCTGGAAACGATCGACCAGATCGCGGCGATCGAGGACGAGTGGCGGGACCTCGAGGCCCGCGTCCAGGAGCGCCTCGCGTTCGGATCGTTCGACTTCATGTACCCGTTGTATCGGCACTGGCCCGCCTCCCGCGGGACGCCGTTCGTCGGCGTCGCGCGCCGCGACGGCGCGGTCGTCGGGATCGTCGCCCTGATCATCCGCTCCGCGACGATGGGGCGCGTGCCCGTGCGCCGCATCGACACCGCCGGTCACGACGCGGATATCGGCGAGATCCTCTTTCCGGAGGAGGAAGCCCCGGCCTTCGTGGAGCTCCTGGA
>QJVW01000112.1 GCA_003235575.1 Candidatus Eiseniibacteriota bacterium
ATCATCGGAAAGAGGAAACGAGCGAGAATCTGCTGCCCCTCCGTTGCTTGCGTGGCCGCGGAGATGGCAAGAACTAGCGCCAGTACGTTTGCCACGGTCATGATCAAAGTGAGGCGGCGAAGTCGCGCCCGCCGCTCGGGTCCGACCTCGATGACGCCGACACGTGGGACGATGACACGGGACTGGACCGCTCGAACGATCAGGTAGACGACTGCCGACACCGGGAGAATCAGGGCCGAGCTCCAAAAGTCGCCCAGCCGACCGGACAGGAAGGGCACGACGGCGAGGGTCGCGAAAATGCTGGCCAGGAAGACGTCCCACAGGCCGGTGTCCGTGGCGGCCCTGAACGATGAACGCTCCAGTGCTCCTAGGTCGTTGCTAGACATGACACACCTCCAATCCAGAGTTCTCTGCGTGACAGAGTAAACGATATGCCGAGTCCTCTCGCCTGTCAAGGCGAGCTGGGTAATTAGTCCGTAAATTGCTGTTCAATAATTACTTAACTGGCCCAACTCCCGCCGAGGAGCCTGCCCTGCCTAGAGAGTGTGGCCGTCCCGCGGCATCCGAAGTTCCGGTCGTGATCCAGGAGCGACAGTTCGCACACGGGAAGAGAGGGTCGACCCGCTTAGTCAGATGGGCGTCCGGGGAGTCAGATGAAAGGGTACGAAACCGCGAAGGAGCGCCCGGCCTCAGAAGCGGTACGACATGGAGGCGAGACCGTAGTGGAACCAGGCGAAGCTGTAGACCTCGTCCACATCGGCGCCACCTTCGACGGTTCGGTACCCCGCCGACAGACTCAACCGATCGCTGAGTCCGAACCGTGACTTGAGCGCAACATCCTCCGCGCGTCCGGGTCCGCCGGCCAGGGCATCCACGTCCAGGATTACTTGCCAGCGTTCGGAGACCCAGTACGTTCCACCGACATGCAGAAGGGGAACGAAGCCGACGTCGGTCTTCTTTGAGGATGTGCCGCCTTGGCTGAGCTCCACCTTGGCGTCGCGGATCTTCGAGGTGAACCCGATCCGCCACGCCCACCGCGGACTTCGGTGAAAGCGATAGGCGTACGTAAGCCGCCATGAATTGAACTTGTAGGTGGCTTCGGTAGGCACATCGGCCTCGTACGAGGCGCCCGCGAAGGAGGTCTGCGACGACAGCGCACCCGTCTCGGTTATCGCGAGTGGCGCGGCCAGCGCGCGAAGGCAGTGACGCGAGTTGATGTTCCATGTGAGATAGAGGCGCCCGGCGGGCCACGCCCCGCTTCCCAGAAGACCGTCTATCGCGAAGCGGGTTCCAGATGCGTCATTGGGAATCTGAACGTCATTTCGGCTCTGCCAAACAGGTCCCGCCTCCAGCTCCAGCGTAAACCTGGATTCCGGCCCGACCTCCTCTGCGGAAGCGGATTCGGCCGAGACCGCCAGTGCGACAAGCGCCACGCCGAGGAGGCATTTGCCGCGGCGGAAATTCGAGGGAATCGACATGGCCTCCAAGTTTAGCCGTCCCACGCCACCCTGTCTGCCCCCAGCTCGGAGCCGCCGGCGCGACGGTCGTCCGGCCCTGCCGATCCTCGACGACTGCCGCGGCACCCCCCAGGCCAGGAGCGGCCCTGGGAGCAGGCGACGTGCAGTGGAGGGTTGACGACGCCGGCAGTGCGCGCTATCTTATATTTCGGTATTTAGCGAAATACCGAAGGAGGCGGAATGGCCCTGGATGAAGTCTTTCGCGCCCTGAGCGACCCGACGAGAAGGGAGATCCTGCGACTGCTGCGGTCGCGGGACATGAGCGCGGGCGAGATCGCGGACCGTTTTTCGCTCGCCCGGTCGACGCTCTCCGGACACTTCAACGTCCTGCGTCACGCCGGACTGATCGTATCCGAGCGCAACGGCACCTCGATCGTCTACAGCCTCAACCTCGGAGCCTACGAGGAGGCGCTGGCGGCCGCGTTCTCGCTGCTGCGCGTGGGCCGGCGTGGAAAGGAGAAGCGCGGATGAAACCGACGTGGAAGACCGAGTTGCCCCTCATCATCCTGCTGGCGGCCATGGTCGTGCTGGCCGCGGCGTCGTGGGGTGGAGCACCCGATCGAATCCCCACGCACTGGAATCTCAGGGGGGAAGTCGACGGCTACGGTGGTAAGGCCACCGGGCTCCTGCTGATGCCGGCGATGGGCATCGGCGTCTACCTCCTCATGCTCTTTCTCCCCCGCATCGATCCGGGGCGCGCGAACTACGAGCGCTTCACCGGCGCCTACTACGTGATCCGGGCGTCGGTGATCGGCTTCCTCGCGATCTTCTACGGCTTTACCCATCTCTGGATGCGCGGAGTCCATCTCGACGCCAACAAGTTCGTCGGCGTCACCGTCGGCGCCCTTCTAATCCTCCTTGGTAACCTCTTCGGGAAGATCCGCCCCAACTGGTTCGTCGGCATGCGGACGCCGTGGACGCTGTCGAGCAAGCGGGCCTGGACGCGCACGCATCGCTTGGCGGGATGGGTGCTCATCGCGGGCGGGAGTGCGATCATGGCGGCGGGGATCTTCGGCTCCGGAGTGGCGGTCATCGTCTCAATTGTAGTGATGGCGGGTGGGCTGGGGTGGGCGACGGTCTACTCGTATCTCGTCTGGCGGAAGGACCCGGACCGGATTCATCCCGCGGGAACGTCTCCGGGGAACTCGGGGGAAGTTTGATGCAGCCACGTGTCGAGGTGTTTTTCTATGGACTGTTCATGGATGAGGAACTCCTCCGCTCGAAGGGACTCGATCCCCACGGCGTCGAACCGGCGCACGTCGAGGGCTTGTCGCTACGCATAGGCCGTCGCGCGACGCTGGTACCCGACCCGACCGGTCGCGTGCACGGCCGGGTCATGTCCATCACGTTCGAGGAGTTGGAGCGCCTCTACGCCGACCCTTCCGTCCGGGACTACCGACCGTTAGCGGTGCTCACCCAACGCACGAGCGGCAAGGCGCTCCCCGCACTCTGCTACGTGCTGCCCGTGGCTCCCGGAGCCGACGAGCACAATCCGGAGTATGCGAAGAAGCTGCGCGCCGTGGCGGAATCCATCGGACTTCCGGACGAGTACATCGCATCGATTCGATGAGCCATGGCGTGCGTGGGTCGCAAGCCAGCGCGCCCTAGCGTCCCCGACGTGGAGGCCCGCTACTCGACGGGCTCACCCCGCCTTGGTTGGATCCGCCACGCGCCCTAGGAACAAGATCGTGCCGCTCTTCCGATCGCGAATCGCGAAAAGGAACGGGTGGTCGGCGCGGAAGTCGACGTACCGCGGGGGAGGAGGCGCCGACACGCGGCCGAACACGATTCCGGTCGAAGCGGCGGCCTCCGTTCCTTCCTCGTCCACCTTCACGAACGCCTTGTGGAAGATCGCCGTAATGTAGAGCGCGTCCGGGTCCGGCGCTCGTCTTCCGTTGATGCCGGAAAGATCGGCGGCCGTTCGATCGAAGGGAAGCGCCATGCCGAGCGCCGCCAGTGGCCCGCACAGGTCCACCGATTCCGTGGTGAAGGTGAATCGCGGTAGGACGCACCGTACATCGCGCGTCTCGAGGCGATCCACGACGCCGCGGAGCATCTCACCGCTCAGTCTCGCCTCGAGGCCGCCGAGTCCGTCCGCGGTCCGGGGAAGCAGCACCAGCATGGAGAGGTCTCCGCCGCGGTAGCCGAGATCCACGGCTTGGTAGTCGTTCCCTTCCGCGTAGGCGATGCGTCCCTCTTGCCGCATGAGCGGGGCCATCACGGACCTACCACCGCCGAGATGGAAGGCTTCGTCTCGCGTCTTCGATTGGTCGAACTTCGCCGTCCAGCGTCCCTTGAAGTAGATGGCGTTGGCGAGCACCAACCTGGTCTGAGCGCGGATCCCCCTCGGCGGGATCAACTCGCGGATCCTCCGCTCGGTCCGCCCCTCGACCCATCGATTGATGGCCGTCCTGGCGCGGCCGGCCTCATGCACAAAGTCGGCGGACCTCACCTCGCCGCCGTGACGGGACGCGATCTCGCGGAGGAACTCCGGCCGGACCGTTCCGCCCTCCTGGGCCCAGAGCGAGTTCGCCACGTTCAGTTCGCCGCGCTCGGCCCTTAGTCCTTTCGAAATTCCTTCGACATCGAGGGACACCGTCCCCCCAGCTGGACCCACGCCCAGCACTCGATCCATCTGCGCCGCCGTCTGACCGCGCGCCCCGGCACGAGCCATGTCGAGCGCGGCGCGAATGCTGAAGGGAGAGAAGAGTAGGTTCCCGGGCCGCCCTCCAAGTCGGCCGTACAGGGCGACCGCGAATCGGCTCGAGTCTTCCGACGTATCAACGAGCGCCATCGGCGTCGGCCGCGCGCGGTCGGCAGCCTGGGAAGGAGTGAGCAGGACGAGGCTGAGCCAGGGCGCTGCCAACGCGGCGAACACGATTCCTTTGCTCCAGGAGTGGGTCTTCATCGGGACCTCCCGGTTCGAGTTTTCACGGGGAGCGGATGGGCCGCGGGTTCGGGTGGGGAGCGGCCGGATCGCGGGCCTCTGGAAGCGAATACGCCGGGGGAGGGCCGGTTATTCCTTCCGCCGCTGCCGGTGTCGCGTCCGGTTGCACACCCGCCCTCGAGCGGCGGTAGGAACCGCGGATCGAGTTTCCGGGCGCTACGGACCTGGAGGGCTAATCAAGCGCCATCACCGACTTGCGGCTTTAGTGAGGGATCCTGAGGGAAGTCTTCGGTGGCCAGGCGAGATTCAAGTGACCTGACCATCTGTCGTGCGACCATCGTACCGTGACTCTGGAGTCATCCCCAGACTCACAATTCACGCAG
>QJVW01000146.1 GCA_003235575.1 Candidatus Eiseniibacteriota bacterium
CCTGCGCCTCAGCCTGGCCGACGCGATCACGGCCTCGCTGACCGGCTTCGAATCCCTGCTGGTTCGCTCGGCGTGGGCCGCCGCCCGCTTCGACAGCGAGGCGCCCGACTTTCGAGCGATCGCCACCGAAGCGGACGTCGACCTGGTGTTGGTCGGGAGCATTCTGCGCGGCGGCGACCAATTGCGCGTCGCCGCCCAGTTGGTGGAGGTGCCCGCGGGGACGACGCAGTGGTCGCGCACGATCCAGGCCCCGCTGGACGACGTCTTCGCGCTCCAGGATGGCTTGGCGAGGGACATCGTCCAGTCGCTGTCGCTGCCCCTGGCCGGGCGCGAGCGCGGTTCGCTCCAGCGCGACGTTCCCGCGAGCGCGCGGGCGTACGAGCTTTATCTTCGGGCGAACCAGTCCGGCTACGAGTCGATCGACCCGGGAGCCGAAGGGTGGGGGATCGCCCGCGATCTCTACCTCGAGGCGTTGAAGGAGGATCCTCGATACGCCCCGGCATGGGCGCAACTGGGCCGCGTCTACCGACTGTTGGCCAAGTACCGCATGGACGGTTCCGCGGAGAACACGCTTCGTGCGGCGGACGCGTTTCGGCATGCCCTCGAGTTGAACCCCGACCTCAGCCTGGCGCATAACCTCCAGGCCAACTTCGAGGTCGAGCGCGGCCAAGCGCACGCGGTCCTTGCCCGGCTGCTCCCGCGCGTCCGCACGCAGCGAACCGATCCCGAGTTATTCGGCGCCCTGGTGCACTGTTGCCGTTACGCCGGGCTGCTCCAGGCGTCCGTGGCCGCAGACGCCGAGGCCCGGCGCCTCGATCCCAACGCCCGAACGAGCATCGCGTACACGCATTGGATGCGCGGCGCGTACGAGGAGGCCATGACGGGAGATCCCGGGTTCTTCGTGCCCTACTCCCTGTGCATGATCGGCCGCGAGGCGGAGGCGCTCGACGAGATCCGCCGGGTCGAAGCGGCGACGCCCGAGGGAAACATCCGATGGCTCTACCTGGCGGAGCGGGCCGCGATCGAGGGCGATCGCGACGGAGTGAGGGAGGGCCTGACGAACATCCGGGCTTCCTCGTTCCGCGATCCCGAGGGGTACTATCTCATCGGCAGGGGCGCGGGGCGGGTCGGCTTGACGGATCTCGCGATCGAGATGCTCCAGGAGGTCATCGCCGGCGGTTTCTACTGCCCGCAGACGATGGCCTCCGACCCCTGGCTCGACTCGATCCGCGACGATCCGCGGTTCCACGAACTCCACCACCGCGCCGAGGCCGAGCGCCGCCGCGCGATGCGGATTTTCTTCGATGCCGAAGGGGATGTGCTCCTGGGCGTCGCCTCGCCCTGAGACGTCGCGGGCGGCTATTCCGGCAGCATTCGTGACGCGATCAAGTAGGTGATCGCCGCCACCGAAGCCGACGCCGGAATCGTCAGAATCCACGCCCAAACGATCCGGCCCGCCACGCCCCAGCGCACGGCCGAGAGCCGCCGCGTCGCGCCCACGCCGACGATCGCTCCCGTGATCGTGTGCGTCGTCGACACGGGGATCCCGAAGTGCGTCGCCAGGAACAGGCTCGTGGCGCCGGCTGTTTCGGCGCAGAAACCGCCGAACGGACGGAGCGCCGTGATGCGCGAGCCGAGCGTGTGAACGATTCGCCATCCGCCCGACAAGGTTCCCAGCGCGATGGCCAGCCCGCAGACGACCGCCACCCAGCTGGGAACGTAGAAGTGGTCGATCCGCCCGCTCGTGTAGAGAAGCAGAGCGATGATTCCCATGGTCTTCTGCGCGTCGTTTCCGCCGTGGCCGAGGGAGTAGAAGGCGGCCGAGACGAGCTGGAGGCGCCGGAACAGCTTGTCCACCCGTGCGGGCCGCATTCGTCGGAAGATCCAGGATGCCGCGATCGTGTTGAACCACGCGAGGAGCAGCCCGAAGAGCGGCGCGATCACGATGAAGATCGAAACCGTCACGAGACCTGAAACGACCACCGACTCGAACCCGCCCTTGGCGACGGCGCCGCCGACCAAGCCCCCGATGAGGGCATGGGACGACGACGTGGGCAGCCCCAGCCACCAGGTGAGGATGTTCCACAGGATGGCGCCCGTGAGCGCCGCCAGGAGGACGTTGTTGTTGACGGCGTCGGTGACGATGATCCCCTTCCCGACCGTCTTGGCGACGGCGACGCCCAGGATGAAGACCGCGATGAAATTGAAGAACCCCGCCCACAGCACGGCAAAGCCCGGGGTGAGCACGCGCGTGGAGACGACGGTGGCGATGGAATTGGCGGCGTCGTGGAATCCGTTCAGGAAATCGAATACGAGGGCGAGACCGATGATCAGCCAGAGGTAGATCGTCGCCGAGTCGCCGTGCACGCCCGGCCTAGGTGTTCTTCACGACGATTCCTTCGAGGATATTCGCGACGTCCTCGCAATCGTCGGTGGTGGCTTCCAGCCTGCCGTAGAGCTCCTTCCACTTGATCAATTCGCGAAAATCGGCTGCCTCCTCGAAGAGGCGCGCCGTGGAGGTGCGGGAGATGTGATCGGCTTCGTTCTCGAGCTGGTTGATCTGCACGCAATATTCGAGGACGCGCCGGAAATCACGAAGGTGTTTCACCGCCTCGTGAATCGCGATGCAGGACTTCTCGATGATCGAGATCAAGTGCACCGTTTCGGGGGTGATCTTCTTGATTTGGAATAGTTCGAAGCGGCTCGAGACGCCCTCGATGTTGTCGAGCACGTCGTCGAGAGCGCTGGCCAGGGCATGAATGTCTTCGCGATCGAACGGCGTGATGAAGGTGCGGTTGAGGTTGTCGATCACCTCGTGCGTGATGTGATCGCCGCGGCTTTCCAGGTCTTTGATCGCCTGGGCGCGCTCCCCGACACGATCGTAGTGATACGCCATCTCCTGCAGCGCGCGCGCGGCCTCGAGCACGACCGCGGACTGGCGTTCGAACAACTCGAAGAATTTGGGTTCGACCGGCAGGAGTCGTAGCACGGTGGCGCAGTCTATCCCCCAAGCACCCCTCGGTCCAGGTTGAACTTGTCTCGGATCGAAACGGCCCTGGAGCCAAGAAACGGCGGCGACGCCCTCCCGACAGCCTGCCAATCGTGTCGCCACCAGTCCCTCCGCGCGCGACTCGCTGCGTGGGAACGAACGATGTTGAGGGCACCTAACAACCCACCCTGATGTCGCTTAGAGCTTCGGCCAAGCTGTCAGCGGCATCTGCCAGGATGGCAGATTTCACGGCCAACACGATTGGCAGCCCCGCCGTTTCCTTTCAAGCCAAGGCGAAGTCGGACATAGCGTAAGCGCACATCTGGCTACTTTTTTCACTAACGGCATATACGTTGCACTATGAGGAGTTCGCCAGGCTGGCGATGGAATGGGGGCGCGCGGGCCGGCGGGCTCCTCATGCCCATCACGACTCGGAGGGACGCGTTGGCCAGGCCCTGGCTTTACAACACGATAGCCCCATGGCCCACGCCCCAGGAGCAAGGCTCCCGGCGGCGTGGCGCGGAGGCGAGGCGAAGCGTGCGACCGATGCCCTGGGCTGCCACGATTGTCGTCTGCCTCCTCGGTACGGCCGCGACCGCAAGCGCGGCCGTCACCGCGACCCCGGAATTGATCGTGACCGGGTTCGGCAACGATTCCCCGTTCAACGTGCCGCAGGCCGTCGTGCTGGACGCGACGCGAGGCGAGCTCATCGTCGGCAACACCGGGAACCACACGATCGAAGTCTTCACGCTGGGCGGACGTCCGCTTGCCCGCTACGTGCACCGCGTGGATGGGCGCGACGGACGCCGCGTCGACGGCAGCCCCATCGGACTCGCCGTCGACTCGGCCGGCCGGCTCCTGGTCGCCGACGCCGCCGCCGCATACGTCGACGTGATCGACGGGCGGGGCCGCTCCATCGACCGCGTCACCCCGTCCCTTCCCGAAGGATCCTTTGGACCCGCCGCCATCGCGGTTTGCCGCGATGGAAGCATTCTCGTGGGCATGTCGGGCGAAACCGGCCGCGTGTATCGCTTCACGCGCGAATACGCGCTGGACGGGTCGTGGGGCGAACCCGGCCGGTCGCCCGGCATGCTTTCGAACATTCGCGGGATCGTGGAGGCTCCCGATGGATCGATCCTGGTCCTCTGCCTCGACACGGACCTCGCCGTGCAACGGTTTACGAGACGCGGAACGTACGTGAGCGGGTTCGGGCTGCACGACGTCGGCACGGGAAACGTCTCATTCCCGTCGGGGATTGCCGTCACGGGGGACGGACGGCTCTATGTCACCGACGAACTCAGGCAAATCATCCAAGTCTTCGACGAGCGTGGTGAGGTGATCGCGCGTCTCGGCGGAGGCGGGCTGCTCCCCGGAGAGTTTCAGTACCCCAGCGCCATCGCAAGCGACGGCAAAGATCAGTTGGCCGTTGTCGAGCGGATCGGCGCGCGATTGCAGGTATTCCGTTTGACAGGAACGGAGCCTGAATGAAGCGCAGCACGGAGGTGGCGTCGACCATCCGCCATTCCACCTCGCACGACGATCGGATGGAGGGAGGAAACCCCATGAAGCGCCTCGCGATACTGGTGGCCGTGTGCCTTGTGGCGGCGTTTGCGACCACGGCGACGGCCGGTGACTATCACACCGGCACGAGCCTGGTCTGCAGCGATTGCCACATCGCGCACTACAGCCAGACGCACAATTACAGCGGTTCCACGTTTCCGTTCATTCCCCTGGGACCGGCCGGGCCGTACACCTACTTGCTTCGCAACGAGGTGAACGAACTCTGCCTCACCTGCCATGACGGCAACGCGTTCGCGCCGGACGTGTTCGGAGCGTCGGCGTACAACACGAACCGCAACGCCGGCGGCTTGAATGCGGCCAGCGGACACCGCCCGAACGACTTGGGTTACGACGACACCGACGGCCACACGCTCTGGTCGACGGCCACCGCTCCGGGTGGAACCTGGTCGCACGATACGGAGGGCCTCCACTGCACCGACTGCCACGCCCAGCACGGCAGCTCGACGCAGTATCGGAACCTGCTCAATCGTGGAACCTTCAGCGGCAAGAACCTGACCTACGCGGTCGGCACGAATGACGGGACCAAGGACGTCTTCGAGCGCACCGCGAACGGCTACAACGTGGCGAACGTCGACTACAACGAGCCGAGCACGACCGCCAGCGCCTACGCCAACTGGTGCCAGTCGTGCCACACGGTCTTCCATGGCGCTACGGGAGGCCCGGAGGTGGGCGGCATCAGCGGCGGCGGCACCGGATGGGATCGCCATCCGCAGGCCGACGTAGACATCGGCGCGCACGCGACGTACATCTCGAGCCTGTCGCAGTTCAACAGCCACACGAACCGCGTCAAGGTCATGGACTCGCAGGGCCTCTGGGACGGGACAGCCGCCGACAACACGGTGACCCCGTCGTGTTTCTCCTGCCACAAGTCGCACGGCAACAAAAACGGCTTCGGCCTGATCTTCATGGCGGGCGCGGGAGCCACGGTAACCGAAGAAGGCGACGGCGGCGTGTACAAGGATCTGTGCCGCCAGTGCCATATTCAGGGTGGTTGATCCGTAATATCCTTACCCCGGCCGTCCGGCTCCCCAGGGAGCCGGACGAGCCGGCGTCGTATCCGACCACGCCATTCTACAAAACCCTCGATCCCTTGCGTCGCGGCGAGGGGGACGGTGGTGCCGCATGAGACGGGCTACGAGCAATCGATGGCAGCGGCGGGACGCCGGAGTCGCCTCCCTCCCCGGATGGTGTCTGCTGGCATTGGTCTGGGCGCTATCCCTCGGCGCCGGACCCGGTCCCTATCGGACGTCCGCGCAAATTACGGAGATTCTCGCGCGCGGGCCTCATGCGGGCGACTGTGAATCGTGCCACACGATGCACGCGGGCGAAGCGCTCCCCGAATTGCACGCCCTGATCGGACCCGATGACAACTCGCTCTGCGACCGGTGCCACAACGTCTCCTGGAGTGGAGGGAGCTATGCCGACGCCATCGCCTATGCGCGGTCCGCGCACGGCGCTAGCGCCAGCACGGTTTGGCCCGGCCCCACGCCCCCGCCCAGGACCGAGCCGAGCGCGGGCGGAAAGTGCCTGAACTGCCACGATCCTCACGGCCAAACGGACGGCCAGGGCGACGTGCCCGGCTTGGGTCTGGCCCGCGAGGAGTCTCTTTGCCTCGCCTGTCATGACGGCTCCCCCGCGGCCACCGACATCCAGACCGACTTGCTGCGCGCATTCCGGCATCCGACCTCGGACAAGTCCGACGTGCACGGGGGCCCCCTGGAATCGCTCCCCTCGGACTTCGGCGCCGCGCCGCTTGATCGTCGCCACGCCGAATGCGTCGATTGCCACAATCCGCACATCGCGTACGAGGATGCCGCGGGCCCGCCGCTCGGCGAGGGACTCTCGAAGGCCAACCTCGGCGTGAGCCGCGTCCGCGTCCAGAACGGCGCTCCCGGAGCGCCGCCCGCCTACTCCTTCATCGCGGCCGCCGATACGCTGAGCCCGGCCCTTGCCGAATACGAACTCTGCTTCAAGTGCCACTCCTCCTGGACCACCCAGCCGTCCGGGCAGACGGATCTGGCGCTCGTCCTGAATCCCGCGAATCCGTCGTACCACCCCGTCGAGGCGCCGGGCCGGGATTTCACGCTTCGCTTGGGCGCGTTCACGTCCGGCTGGAACACCGCGTCGATCACGCGGTGCGGCGCGTGCCACGGCAGCGCGTTCGGAAACACGCGGGGCCCTCACGGCTCGTCCTACCAGTACATCCTTCGGGCACCGTATGCGGCTTCCTCGAATTTCCGGACCTCCGCGCCGGATGAGCTCTGTTTCTCCTGCCACGCGTACGACGTGTACGCCAACGCATCGTCCCCGGACATGACGCGCGAGAACTCCCGCTTCAACAAGCCGGGCGCTGAAAAGGGCCACGCCGAACACGTGGACGAGGAGCGAGTGCCCTGCTACGGCTGTCACGTCACGCACGGGTCGACCACCCAACCGAGCCTGATCGCCACGGACCGGTCTCCCGGCATTCGAACGTACGTCCAGACCCCGACGGGCGGAACCTGCACGCCCACGTGCCACGACGCGGAGTCGTACGCGGTGACCTATGCACGCTGACGCCGATGGAGCACGGGGAGGCCCTCCCCTTCTGATCGCGGCCTGGCTCGCGCTCGCGCTGGCGGCATGGATCGGCGTCCTGCCGCGCCGCGCGGCCGCCCAAACCATTCGGGGATACGCCCAGGTCCAATACGAGTTGCAGGATCGCCGCGTCTCGGCGGAGCGCGATCTGGAGTGGTGGAACCGGACCGTGCACCTGGACTACGGTCTGCGCGTGGCCCAGAAGCTGGACATTACCGCGCAGGGCGAGTGGAACGATCTGTCGTACGTAGGGCGTCCCGATCGGCAGATCAATCCACGCGGCGCGCTTCGCGTCGCCCACCGCGACTTCGGCGGCCACATCTCCTATCGCCCGCTTCGGGTGACGGACGCCCTGGGCGTGACGACCCGCCAGCGCGAAACCACCTTCAACGGCTACGTGAACCGCGCGGGCTGGCCGCGCCTCAACGCGAGCTACGTCCGCCGCCGCCAACTGGCGCAGGGCCTCATGCCGGAGGCCACCGGCGTGCGGCGAACGATCGCGGCCAGCCACGAGGCGGGACCGTTCCAGCTTCGGGGCTCCTGGGGCCACATCACGCGCGAGTCGGAACTGGCGGGCGAGAGCCGCTCCTCCCAGGTGGACTGGGGCGGCGGGGCCGAATGGGCGCTGGCCAGACCGGGGAGCGCGGCCCGCATCGGGATCGATACACAACGCTCCAGGCGGAAGGGCGCCAGGGGCGCCGTGGAGCACACCGAGGTCCACTCGGTGAACGCGAACGCGACGCGACGCATTCAGCGACGCCTGGACGCCTCCACGACCTACAGCTTCCGATACACCGACGTTGGAAACGGCCTGTCCGATGCGATTCGTGACCACGAGGGGGTGGCCCTCCTACGCTATCGCGCCACCGGGGCCGTCACGGCGACGACGGGAGGCGGCGTGCGCACCGCGCGCGTCGAGGATCGGCGCGTCACCGAACGGTACGCCCTGGTCACGCTCGCGGCGCAGGGCCGGGTGCGCGCCGGCTGGACCGGATCGGCGGGGCTGACCCGATCGCTCAACTGGCTTCCCGGGGAACCATCCCGACTGATCGACGCCGCCTCGGTCTCCTCGCGCATGAGGCTCGCTCGGGGACTGGACGCGGTGGCGCAAACGCAGGTCACCGCCGGCCGGGCTCCCTCGGCCGTGGCCGACACGTCCGGCCAGCGCGTGCGTGTCACCGCGCAGACGACGCTCGGACTCGCCGCGACGCCGCTTCGACCCGTCACCATCCGCTATTCGTGGAGCGAGTACCGGAGAGGCAGCGGGCTCTTCGCGCCAGAGGCGACATCCCGCGCCGACTCCTGGGACGCGCGGTGGGCCCCGAAGCGCTCGCTGCAATTCACCGGCACCCTGAGCCGCGCGCGCGGGCTGTCCGCGGGCGATGCGCCGGTCACGACCAAACAGGCGACGGCGCAGTGGACGCCGCACGCAGCCCTGCAGATAAGCGGGTCGTACTTGCGGGGCAGCAGCGGCCGCCTGGACCCGATCACGCAGTCGCTCATCGGCCGGGAGGTCTACGGCCTGCGCCTTCTCGCGGCGCCGATGCGTGACTGGCGGTTGCAGGCGTCGCTGAACGCCGTCGATCCCGGCCGCCCGTCGCACGTCCGGCAGTGGAATCTTTCCCTCACGCGGAATTTCCGGAGATGACCATGCCCCGAGCACTTCGTCGCATTACGATTCGCGCCGCGCTGGCGGTCACCCTGCTCGCCGTGGCCGGGTGCGCCTCCGGGCCGCGGCTCTACGTCAATTCCGAGGCGGACCTGGCGTACTACAAGCGCATCGCGGTTCTTCCCTTCCGGAACCTGACGAGCGAACGCTACGCCGGTGAGCGCCTCACCAGCGCGTTTCTGACGGAACTGGTGATGATCGAGCGGTACGAGATCGTCGACATGAACGAATTCGCGGCCGTGCTTTCGAAGACGGGAGGCAACCCCAGCTCACAGAACATCTACGATCCCGTCAAGATCAAGGACGCCGCGACTCAGATCGGGGCCACCGGCATCCTTCGCGGCGCCGTCACCGAATTCTCGACGCAGCGGTCGGGCTCGTCCGACATCCCGGTCATCGCCTTCGACGTGGAATTGATCGACGTCGCGACAAACAACGTCGTCTGGCGCACCTCCGTCGCGCGCCGCGGCAAGTCGCGCGTGCCGATCTTCGGCGGAGGCGCCAGGACCCATGCCCAGGTCGTCCAAGAAGCGGCACGCGCCGTCGTCGCGAAGATCGAGCGGGAGGCCCTGTGACGGCGACCGCGCCACGCCCCCACGCGGCTCGCGTACGCGGAGCCTGGCTCGCCGTGGTGGCCCTCCTCGCGCTCGTGGGTTGCGCCGCGGGAGGACGCCCACGGGAGCACGCCGGTGCGGTTCCAACGGACCATCCACGCATCGCCCTCCTTCCATTCGATAATCTATCTGGTCGCGAAGAGCAGGAGCGCCTCTTCACGCAGACGTTTCTGGCTTCGCTGGCGAAGACCGGCGCCTGCGACGTCGTGGACCTCGGCCGCGTGGAAACGCTGCTCGAGACGCTTCGGATCCGCTCCGCCGGCTCGCTGAGCCCCGCCCAGATGGCGGCGGTCGGAGACTCGCTGGACGTGCGGTACGTGCTGATCGGGAGCGTGCTCGAGGCGGGCAAGGTCCGAACCGACGACGGCGAGACGCCGACGATGGGAGCGTCCTTGCGTCTCGTGGACGTCGGAACGGGCCGCGTGATCTGGGCGGATGTTCACGTCGTGACGGGCGACGACCGCGAGACGGTATTCGGGTGGGGCCGGGAGCGGAGCCCCGAACGGCTCCTGGTGCGGCTCGCGGAGGAAATGCTACGAGACTTTCGAACGGCTGGTACCGAGTGGCGCAAGCGCTCAGCCGCCGGCGAGGAGGAACGATGACGGGCGACGGCAGTCGCGGAAGCGCGGCCATGTTGTGGAACACGATGCTCACCTGGCTCCTGCTGTCGGCCCTCGCTCTCCCGGTCGCCGCGGCCCCGGCCAAGGCGAAGACGAAACCCCTGGCCTCGCACGCAGCGCGTGTCTCATCCGTGACGCTGGCGATCCGTCATCGGGTCTTCAAGCAGTTCTCGGACGTCCAGACGATCCACCTGGACGAGGAGTTCCCCGTGGGCGACACGGATTTCTCGGCGCGCGTCATCCGCTACGTCCCCGACTTCGCGATGGACCTGACGACCCGCGCGGTGATTTCCCGCTCCACGGAACCGAACAACCCCGCCTTCGAGGTCGTGGTTCGTGAAAAGGACGTGCCCCAGGATACGACGTGGGCCTTCCTGAACATGCCCCCGCACTTCGCCAGAAAGTCGCTGCTCGCGTTCAAGATCGCGCGCATCGACTTCATCGGCAGGGACCCCATCCTCGCCGACACCACCCACGCGACGAGAGCCGCGGAGTCGGAGCCGGCCAAGCCATGACGACCCGTCCGCGATCCCCCGCCGCCGGCGTTTGCGCGCTGGTCGTCGTTGCGATCGCGGCTCTCCTGGTGACGGCGTCCCCCGCCGAGGCGGCCAAGCCGAAATCGAGCCGGGCGCAGCGCACCTGCTACGACTGCCACGAACAGGCCAAGGACGAGTACAAGTCCAAGAAGCACGTACACAAGCCGGTGGCCAAGGAGACCTGCGACGCCTGCCATAAGAGCCACGGGTTCAAGCAGGTGCTGGTGCTCCAGAAGAAGATGCCGGAACTCTGCCTCGACTGTCACACCGAGACGTCGAAGGCCGTTCCGGAGCACCAGCACAAGGCGTTTCAGCAGGGCGACTGCATCGGATGCCACGACCCGCACGCTTCGAACGGCGCCTTCCTCGTGCGCGACGGCGGCCCCGAGACGACCTGCTATCGCTGCCACAAAGACACCAAGCCCGCCGCGGAGGAGACGCACGTCCACGCGGTCTTCGCGACCGGCGATTGCGCCGCCTGCCACGACGCCCACGGTTCGGCGAACGCCGGGTTGCTCAAGAAGAAGGATGACGGCCTCTGCACCCCTTGTCATGAGTCGGGCGCGATGGCACTTAAGCACGCGACGGTCTCGGCCTCGGGTTTGGCATGCCTCGACTGTCACGACCCGCACGCGTCTCCCCAGCCCGCGCTCCTTCGCAAGAACGCCCACGCGCCCGTCGCCGAGGGCGACTGCGCGTCCTGCCATGAAATGAAGGACGGCAAGGCCTCCCCCGTTTTGGTCCAGGCCGTGCCGGGACTTTGCCTCGACTGCCACGACGACCTGTCGACCTCGATCGCGGCGGCCCACAAGCATCCGCCGGCCGAGGAAGGCGAGTGCCTCGAATGCCACGACCCGCACCGCGGTACCGAGGCGGCGCTGCTGAAGGCGAAGCCCGCGACGTTGTGCGGATCGTGCCACGACGAGATCGCAGAGGTCGCGAAGAAGGAGTTCCAGCACCAAGCGTTCGCGTTGGGCCGCTGCGCCTCCTGTCATGAGCCGCACGGGAGCGCGCGGAATCACCTGCTCCGTAGCGACGACGGCACGATGTGCCTGGCATGCCACGAAACCATCAAGACGAAACTGGCTGCCGAATCGGGTGTTCACCCTCCCGCCGCGAAGAAGGAGTGCCTACGGTGCCACGAGCCGCACGCGTCATCGCAGGTTGGATTGATGGTGAAGGAAACGCGCGACGTCTGCCGGCCGTGCCACGCCCGACTCGACGCTAAGCTCGCGGGCCAGGAGGTCCACCCGCCGTTCCGCTCCGGCAACTGCCAGGCGTGCCACGATCCACACCAGTCCAGCGAACCGGGCATGCTGAAGGGCGCACCCGCGGCGGTCTGCGCCGCGTGCCACGAACAGGTCACGCGCGAGACACAACGCAAATTCCCGCATGATCCGGCGGCCGAGGGCGAGTGCCTGACGTGCCATGCGCCGCACGGCGGGCAAACGAAGGCGATGCTCGTCTCCGCGACCAGCGATCTTTGCGCCACCTGCCACGACGAGATCGCCGAGAAGATCAGCGGCTCCGGCGCCCACACCGCGGCCGCCACTGGACGGTGCGCGTCGTGCCATGAGCCGCACGGCGCCGACCGGAAGGGCCTGTTGAAGGCGGAACCGGGAGCGCTCTGCGCGTCGTGCCACGAAGCGATCGGGACGGGCGGCGACACGGTGCACCCGCCGGTCGAGGATCGGGATTGCCTCTCCTGCCACGACCCGCATGGGGGAGCTGCCGCGCCTTCGCTGGTGAAGGCCGTTCCGGCGCTTTGCGCCGACTGCCACGATCTGGCCGATGCGGATCTTGTCGCGACACACCAGGGCGCGCCGCTGGCGAAGGCCAAGTGCCTCTCCTGCCACGCGCCGCATTCCTCCCCGAACGAGGGGCTCGTTTCCTCCAAGGCGCATCCCGGGTTCCTGGAGAAGGAGTGCACCAAGTGCCACGTCGAGGGCAAGCCTCCCGGAGCCGCCTCCCTGGTGAAGCCGATGACGGCGCTCTGCGCCACGTGCCACGACGTGCCGCGGCGAGGCGTTCCGGCCGCCAAGGTCCATCCGCCCGCGGCGAAGGGCGATTGTGTGGCCTGCCACACACCACACGCCTCGGAGAAGGATCACCTGCTGGCCGATTCCACCAAGCGGCTCTGCGTGAAGTGCCACGCCGGCGTCGTCGCGGACGCCAACAAGAAGCATGGCCATCCGCCCGCCGCCGCGGGCGAGTGCGCGAAGTGTCACGCGCCGCACGACAGCGCGAACGACGCCCTGCTCGTGAAAGCGCCGCCCGACCTATGCCAGTCATGCCACGGGACCCTCGCGAAGCGGATCAACGACGGCGTCCCCCATCGTCCCGTTTCGACCGGCAAGTGTTTCCTTTGCCACGAGAGCCACGGTTCGGATCTTCCGGGCATGACGAAGGTCCGAAGCGGCGGAAGCGTCTGCGTGGGGTGCCATCCGATCGCGAAGGGGAACCTGGAGGCGAAGCACCAGGGATTCTCCATCGCGAAGGCGAATTGCGTGTCGTGCCACGACCCGCACGTCCAGGCGAAGGGACGGAAAGGGCTCCTGGCCAACTCCCTCCACGCGCCCTTCGCGCGCCTGGAGTGCGCCAAGTGCCACGGCACATCGAAGAGCGGCTCACTCGCCACGCAAGGGACGGCGCTCTGCTATCAGTGCCACGAGCCGTCGAAGAAGTGGCTGGAGAAACCCGTCGTGCACCAGCCCCTACGGAAGGACGGAGGCTGCCTCGCCTGCCACGGGCCGCACGGAGGCGCCGAGGCCCCGATTCTGGTGCGGCGCCAGGAAACCCTTTGCACGTCGTGCCACGGAGACAAGCTCTTCAAGGGGAAGAATCGCCATGACGCGCTCGACGACGGCTGCACCAGTTGTCACGACCCGCACGCGACGACCGAGGGCAAACTGCTCGTCCGGAACGTCACGACGCTCTGCACGGGGTGCCACGACGATCTGACGAAGCACGTGCATCCGACAAGCGGCGGACGCGATCCTCGGACCGGTGGGCCGCTGTCATGCGTCGGCTGCCACCAGCCCCACACGTCCGATCACGAGGCGCTGCTCACCCACGAGGCAAAGCGGGAGTTGTGCGTGCAGTGCCATGATCCGTCGATGATGACCCCGAAGGAGCGCTAGCAAACTGCGGGCGGCCGCGGCCTAGGCCCGGCGGCGAGGCGTTCTCTTGCGGACGGTGTCACGGCGGGGCCATCGGTAGCGGTCGAACGGAATTCTGCCGTTCGCGTCGAACCGGATTCCCTCCTTCTCCAGGCGAAACCGCTGCGGCAATTCCCCGCCGGCGATCCCCCGCCCCGTGCTGATTCGCCCTTGCGCGTTCACGACGCGGTGCCATGGAATGCGCCGCGGACCGGTCAGCGCGTGGAGGGCGTAGCCCACCTGGCGGGCATGACCCCCCAGCCCTGCCAGGGCCGCCACATCCCCGTAGGTGGCGACGCGTCCACGGGGAATGCGACGGACCACGGCGTAGATGCGTTCGTAGTTCGACGCGGCCATAGGACGATGATCGGAGACCCGGGGCGACGGCACAAGCCCCGAACCCGGCGGACGCGGTACACGACTTGCGTTTGGGGAGTCGTCGCGCCAGCCCCGCCGGGCGGCAGCCGCCGCCTAGGGGCTTGCGCTTTCGTGAGATGACTCGTCGGGAGGGAGCCATGAAACGAGTACTGTTGATCGCCCTGGTCGTTGCGCTTTCGGGCCTGCCGTTGCAATCTGCACGCGCGGCGAGCGACGTGGGACTCAAGAGCATCGGCGTTGACCTGGGCTACGTCAGCCCCGAGAACATCGACGGCACGCTCGGTTTCGGCGCGTTCGCCGATCTCGGCGCCCTGTCCCCGAAGGTCCATCTCTCCACGCACCTTGGCTACTGGTCCAAGTCCGAGAGCGATCCGATTCTCCAGTCCGAAGCGAAGATCAGCGACGTCTCCCTGATGACGCGGGCGCGCTACTACTTCCCGGTCTCCTCGCCCAAGTTCCAGCCGTACGCGGGCGGCGGGCTCGGCCTCCACTTCCTGAAGGCCACCTTCTCCACGCCCGATTTCGATCTCGGCGGCGGATTCATCATTCCCGGGATGGAAGTTTCGGATTCCACGACGAAGCTCGGCGTCGACCTCGGGGGCGGCTTCGTGACGCCCGTGGGTCAGAGCACGGACCTGTACGGGGACATGTGGTACGGGATGGTCGAGGACTTCAGCCAGCTCTCCATGAAGGTGGGCTTGGCCTGGCATTTGAACTAGGCGCGTACGGCCGCGGCGGCGACGGGTCGCGTCAGTCCCCGATCGCGGCGCTCCGTGCGTCCGCGGCGAGCGACGCGATCCCGTCGCCTGTCAGCGACTCGAGGAAGGAGACGAGCGCCGCGACCTCCTCGTCGCTGAGGCCGAGCGGCCGGATCATCGGATCGAGTCCGTCGTGCGGGATCCCCCCGTTGCTGTAGAAACGGACCACGTCCTCGAGCGTGCGCAGGGATCCGTTGTGCATGTAGGGACCCGTGATCGCGACGTTCCGTAGGCTGGGCGTCCTGAAGCGCCACTTGTCCGCCTCCTCCAATGTGATCTCGTATCGCCCCAGGTCCGGTTCCGGCGGATCGCCGATCGTTCGCAGCACCGCGGGCTCCATGGGAATCGTCACGCCCGGTGCGACCTCGACCGGCACCGGGCTCTCGTTCTCGGTCGCGAAATCCGACGCGACGTAGCCGATCCCCGTGTCGTGGAACGAATCGTCCGTGAAAAGCGCGGCGTCGTCCGCGATCGCGTGGCACTTGACGCAGCCCGCCTTGCCGACGAAGAGTCGAAATCCCCGCTTCTGACGCTCCG
>QJVW01000103.1 GCA_003235575.1 Candidatus Eiseniibacteriota bacterium
CCGAAACGGCGGGGTCGCAAGACGCATGCCATGGCGCGGTACCGCGCCGGCGCCCGGGACCGTCGTCCAGTGCTCAATCGTTTCGCGTGCTTGCCATTGCCCGTGAAACGCCGGGCTCCATTCGCGGCACCCGGGCCCGGCTCCGGCGACACGACGGCTGTACGGTCCGGGACGATTTCCCGGGTCACTGGCCGCCGCGGGCCGCCGGGTCCATGCCGGGGACTTCTTCCGTACCACTCCTTCCCCAAACCGCGTTCCGATAGCCTTGGCTCAAGTCGCGCGTCGGTCGCGACCGCACTCCCCGAACCGGGATCGGTCCATGCACCCCATCATCCGAAGCCTCGCCTCCCTGAAGTTGACGGTCATTCTCCTCATCCTCATCGCGGTCGCCCTCTCCGCCGGCACGATTCTCGAATCGCTGCGAGGCACGGAGGCGGCGCGATTGGTGTACTTCGCCCCATGGTTCTTCGCGCTCCAGGCGCTGTTCGCCGTGAATATCGCGGCCGCGATCTGGGAGCGCTTTCCCCGGAATCGCTACCGCATCGGCTTCCTGATCACGCACGCCTCCATGCTCCTGATTCTCGGAGGAGCGTTGGCCACGGCGCTCTTCGTGATCGACGGCCGCCTTCCGCTCTGGGAGGGGGAGGCGAGCGCGCGCATCCAACGCGGCGGACCCGGCGAGACGCCCACGGAGCATCCCCTGCCGTTTCAGATCCGCCTCGACGCGTTCGAGATCGACACCTATCCCGGCACGCAGCGACCCGCGATGTTTCGAAGCCGCGTCACGGTCATCGAGAAATCCGGGGCCGAGCGCCCCGCCGTCATCGAGATGAACAAGCCGCTCACGTTCCACGGCTACTCCTTCTTCCAGTCGAGCTACCAGATCGAGCGGGGCCGCGAGATGTCGATTCTCTCGGTGTCGAAGGATCCCGGCCAGCCGTACGTCTTCCTGGGATACGCGCTCCTCGTCCTGGGGATGATCATCGTCCTGCTGACGCGGATGGCCCAGACCCGGCAGGCGGAGCGGGAAGCCGCCGCCGGAGCGATTTCGCTCCGCGGCGCCCCCGCGCGGCGGCGAACGTCCGCGGCGGGCGGCGTGATCCTCCTGGCGGGGTTCCTCGCCGCGGGAAGCGCCGTCGCGGCGCCGGCGGACGACCTCACGCCGGCCCAGCTCGAGCGTCTTCGCCGCCTCCCGGTTCAGCACGACGGCCGCACCATGCCGCTCGATACCCAGGCGCGCGAAGCGGTGCGCATGGTCACCGGTTCGGAGCGGTGGAAGTCGTACGATCCCGTGGCCCTGGCGGTCTCCTGGACGACGCGCCCCGAGGCGTGGCTGGACGAGCCCGTCGTCCGGGTGGACCGGGAGACCGCGTCCATCCTCGGCCGAACGAGCGCGACGCGGTACGCCAGCTACCGAACACTGCTCTCGAGCGAGCCGCTACGGCGGGCGATCACGGAAACGATGCGGCGCCAACGGTCCGATCGGAAACCGACGGGTCGCGACAAGAAGCTCATGAAGCTGGACGAGCGGCTCAGCGTCCTCGACGAATTCCTGCGCGGCGAGGCCATTCTGCCGTTCCCGGCCGCGAACCGGTCGGATGCGTGGACGACGGCGGGCCACCTGACTTCCCCGGCGGCGTACGCGGACCTGGAAGCGGGCATTCGTCCCACGGCGCCGCCGCACTACCCTTCCGTCGACGCGATCGAGCGGGAGGTCCGCTACAACGCCTTCGATCCCACCGGCGTCGCCTGGCTCCTTCTCCTGCCGGCCGCCATCGCCGCCGGCATGACGCTGGAGCGAAACCGGTGGCGCCTCGAGTGGCTGGCTCGGATCGGCCTGGTGCTCGGCTTCGCGGTGATGACGTGGGGCATCGCCACCCGTTGGCAGATCGCGGAGCGCATCCCCGCGTCGAACATGTACGAGTCGATGCTCTTTCTCGGGTGGGGCGTCGGTCTCTTCGGCATCCTCTCGCTCGTGGCGCGGAACCGCATGCTGATCTTCAACGCGGCCGCCATGTCCGCCCTGGTGATGCTGCTGCTCGACCGGCTGCCGATCGACCCGTTCCTCCACCCGATGCCGCCCGTCCTCTCGGGCACGCCGTGGCTCGCGATCCACGTGCCGATCATCATGATCAGCTACTCGGTCTTCGCGATCGCGACGCTCCTCTCGCACCTGGTTCTGGGGGTCGAGCTGTTCGCGCCGAACCGTCGCGTCCTTTCCGAGCGGTGGAGCGGCTACCTCTACTGGTACATCGTGGTGGGATCGATTCTCCTCATCGCCGGAATCCTGACCGGCTCCATCTGGGCGGCGTCGTCCTGGGGACGCTATTGGGGGTGGGACCCCAAGGAGGTTTGGTCGCTGGTCGCGTTCCTGGCCTACATGGCGATCCTGCACGCCCGATTCGATGGAATGCTCCGGCCGGTCGGCGTGGCCATCTGCTCCATCGCGGCGTTCTGGACGATCCTCATGACCTACCTCGGCGTGAACTTCGTGCTCGCATCCGGGCTCCACTCCTACGGCTTCGGAAGCTCGAACCTGGTGCGGATCATGGGGATCATCCTCCTCGCGGAATCGGCGTTCGTCTTCGCGGCGTGGTGGGCCTACCGGAGGCGCGCGCTCGCGGCATAGGCGAGGCGGCGCCTCGCGCCGACGCCACCCCAGGGTGAAGCAATTCCCGGCATCTGCCGATAGACTAGGGTATGCGACGTCACTCGATAGGGGAACTGCGCGGACTGGCCCAGACGCACCGCCGGGCGCGCCAGATTCTCTTCGCATTCCTGGTCACGTTCGTGGCCGCGCGACTCCTGGTGCTGGTCATGCAGCTGGGCTGGCTGCCCGATCTCCACATGAGCCTCGGGGATACGCATGTGCACCACCTGGCGGTCGGGATCGTTCTCCTGGCGGCGGTGGGAGGGGGGCTCCTTCTTTTCCGTCCCCGCGCCATCGGGCTGAACGTGGCCTCCACGCTCTATGGCATCGGCCTGGCGCTGACGTTCGACGAATTCGGGATGTGGCTGCACCTGGAGGACGTCTACTGGCAGCGCGGGAGTTTCGACGCCGTCGTGACGATCGCCGCCGCCCTGGGAATCGTCGCCGCCGGGCCCTCCCTGAAACGACTCCGGCCGCGTCACTGGAAAGCCGCGGTCGGCCTGGGGCTGGCCGTAGCGCTCTTCCTGCTGCTGGTGTTGCGCCCGCTGTGGAGCGCGGGACGGAACTTCGGCACGAATCTCCCCTGACGACCTCCCGCTTCCCGGAATCGGAACCGGAAAAATAGCGGGGCGCCGCCGGCCGTGGCCGGGGCGCCCCGCGTGGTCGCGCGTGCGTTCTCGTCAGGTGCCGAAGATGATCTTCGTCGTCAAGTCGAGGGCCTCCTCCCACGTTTCCGCCTCGGCGATCGGCACCTCGACGGAAGCGAAGCCGACACACATGACATCCACCGTTCTCGACTTGGGTCCTACGGCAACTGCCTGGACGACCCAGGTGGAAAGCCCGAGCCGTGCAGCGCGCTCTTGAGCCTCTGTGCGTGTCATCATGGCTTCCTCCTTCCCCGCGGACCCAGTGCCCTGGGTCCACCCCTTTAGATACGCATGGGGCATGCCGGATCGACGAAGATTCGATCGCGGCTGAGCGCCGCCTGCAACTGTCATATTTACAGCATGTTACAAGATAAACATTCGACCCGCCGGCGGCGTCTCGACGCCCGGACCTGTCAGATTCGTGTCGAAAAACAGCCAATTGTGGCTGAATTCTCACAGCCCCCGGCCGGGCGCACGAACCACCGCGAGATGACATTTCGCGCGGCTGGGAAGGAAGGTAGTCTTGAGGGTGGCGTGGCGAATCCGAACCGCCTTTCAGGAGGGGTGCGTTCATGAAACTTTCCATGAGGGCCGTTGCTCTCGCGTCGGGTGTCCTATGGGGCGGGATGATCTTAATCGTCGGCCTCTGCAACCTGGCGTATCCGGCGTACGGCTTGGAATTCCTGCGACTGGTCGGATCGCTCTATCCCGGCTACGACGCGACGCCCCAGGTCGGCAGCGTGGTGGTCGGGACGTTGTATGGTCTCGTGGACGGATCGATCGGGGGCATCATCTTCGTCTGGCTGCACAACCGCTTTCTGACCGTCCGATCCGCGGCGTAGCCCCGGCGTCCGGCGCCGGGGTGATGGGGGGCACGCCCATGCCGGTCACCTATGCCATTCGGGGATCACTGCTGCGGCTCGAGTTGATCGGAGAGTACGAGCCGGAGGACGTGATCCAGGCGCTCCACGACGGGTTAACGGATCCGGCTTGCCCGGACCCCGTCGCGTTCCTGGTGGACGTCTCCCGCTCCACATCGCTCGAGTCGCGAAGTCCCGCCCAGATCCGCCACCTCGTGGAGGCGCTCACGCCGTACGCCGACCGCGTCGGGGGCCGGTGCGCGGTGCTGGCAGTGCGCGACGTCCATTTTGGGTTGAGCCGGATGGGGGCGGCGTATTCCGGAGAGGGGGGCGTGGAGGCGGCCGTATTCCGCGACGAGAAGGCCGCGATGGAGTGGCTGGGCGTGCCCGGGCGTGGCGGGTCTCCCAGGGCCAAGGCGGAGAACGGCGCCTAGCCGCCGACACGTCGCGGTTCAGCGACGCGAACGGATCGTCAGAACCGGGCAGGCTACCCGATGGCGAAGGCCCGAGGTCGTGGCGCCGTGGAAGAGATCGCCGAAGAAGCGGTGACCGTGGGATCCCGTGATCACCAGGTCCGCGTCGATCTCCTTC
>QJVW01000085.1 GCA_003235575.1 Candidatus Eiseniibacteriota bacterium
CGGGCGGATCACCTTCAGGGCAACCTGCCGCGCGACCGGCTCATCCTGTTCGGCGCCGAACACCTCGCCCATGCTGCCTTCGCCGAGTCGCTCGATGATGCGGTAGGGGCCGATGCTGTGGGGGACTCCCGCGGAAGTGACCGGCGCGATGGCGTCCGCGAGACTGGAACCGAGCCCCTTGGCGAGCGCCCCGGTATCCAGCAACCGCGCGGCCTTGGGATCGGCGGCGAGGAGCGAGGCGACCTCGCGCCGCAGGTTCTCATCGAGTGAAGTCAGGAACTCGGCTCGCGCGGCTCCCTCGAGGGCGCGCGCGCGCAGGGCGGCGTCGCGGACGGCGGTGAAGGGAGGTTTGCTCACGCGGGGGGCTCGCCCAGCTCGCGCGCCAGCCACATTCTCGCCATGGCCCAGTCGTCGTTGGTCGTCCGCTCCGAGACGCCCAGCGCGTGCGCGACCTCCTTCACGGTCATCCCTCCGAAGACCCGCATCTCGACGACGCGCGCCCCGCGCTCGTCCTGTTCAGCCAGTTTCTCCAGGGCGCGATGCAGATCGAGCAACTCGAGGTCCGGGTCCGAACCGAGCATGACGTCTTCTTCGAGGGTGACGCGCTGCGCGCCGCCCCCGCGCTTGTCGGCCTCGCGGCGCCTGGCGTGGTCGATCAGGATGTGCCGCATGGCCCGCGCCGCGGTGCTCATGAAGTGGACCCGGTCGTTCCAGGCGAGATCGGCGCCGCCGACCAGACGAAGGTAGGCCTCGTGCACCAGCGCGGTCGGCTGCAGGGTGTGGTCCACGCGTTCGCGCGCCATGATCCGCGAGGCGATTCGCCTCAATTCCGCGTACACCAGCTCGAGCAGGCGGTCGGTCTCGGCGGAGCGCTCCCCGCTCGAAATCCGCTCATCCCCGATTCGATGCAGCAGTTGGGTGACTTCGGTGGGGACTGCTCCGGACATGTCGCGCTCCCTGCTCGGCGCCCACGAAAATCCGCCAACCCCTATAGGCGGAGCCGTTTACGTGAATGCTTCGTCGGACGCTGCTGGACGGAGGATACCGCACTTGGCGAGAAATCCTAGGGGGGAGGGGCCCGGGCAAAAAAATCTCCGTCGGGGACTGCGTACTTCGCCGGGATTCCGCGCTACCGGTAGTGAGAGCCGAAACAGACCCGAACCCGGAGGACCCGCCATGAAGAACCCACTGATGAAGTCCCTGCTGCTGTTGACCTGCATCGCGGCCGCGACCGGCTGCGGCAAGTCGTCCCCGATGGGCCCGGAGGCGCAGCCGGCCGCCCAGGCGCAGGGCACGCTGACCACCTACATCAGGTACGACTACGTGGTCGTCCACAACGACGGAGATCTGATCGGCAACGGCGAATTCGAATTCTACTGGGGGCTGAACAGCAGGCGCGCCTTCACGTCGGCGACCCTCGGCACGGGCGACGTCCTGAAGTTGAGCGACCGGGGTAGCGTGGACGGAGAGGGCTCGACTTTCTCGATCTACTTCGAGGCCTCGGAGTGGGACTCCGACATCTTGGGCAATGATTTTCGCGACCCCGACATGGACAAGCGCTCGGGTACCAAGAAGCACACGGTCGCCCCGGAGTTGAACGGCCAGTATTCCATCACGCTGGGCAACAGCGACTGCAAGGTGCAGTTCTACTACACCCTCGAGACCGTTCGGACGGAGAAGTAGTGAAGCTCATGAAGGAGGCGACGACGATGACGCACACACGACGCATGGCGATGGGTTGGCTCCTGGCGGCCGCCGTCTCGGTCTCGACCGGGTGCGGCAAGTCGTCCCCGACGGCGCCGGAGGCAGCCGCCGCGCCCACCCAGCAACCGTTCACGCAGGCGGTCATCCTCTTCGATTACATCCACGTCGTGAACGACGGCGACTTGATCGGGAAGGGCGAGCTCGACTTCACGTGGGGCGTCGACAGCAAACGGACGCAGAAGTCCGCCACGCTCTCGGACGGTGACGATCTCACGATCGATCGCAGCGAATACGTCAACGGGGAGGGAACGGACTTCACGGTCTATTTCGAGGCGTCCGAGTGGGACACGGATCTACTTACCGGCAACTTCCGCGACCCCGACATGAACAAACGCAGCAAGACCGTCTACTTCACCGTTTCCCCCGGGATGCGCGGCAGCTACACCGTCACGCTGGGGAACGACGACTGCAAGGTCGTGCTCCACTACACCGTATTCACGCAGGTGGCCTATACGCAGAACTGAGCCGGGCCGGGCGGGAAGCGGAAGCCCCCGGGGTGGGGGCTACGTCACGGCGTGGAACAGGCGGTTCAGCCTCGGCCTGAATTTGTCTCCGTCCCAGGACCAGTAGAGGAACATCGCCTTCCCCTTCACGTTGTCGAGGGGAAGGGGACCCCAGAACCGGCTGTCCAGGCTGTTGTCCCGATTGTCGCCCATCATGAAGATGTGGCCGTCGGGCACGGTATACGGGCCGAAGTTGTCGCGCGCGCTCAGCTCGCGCGGGAAGACCCTGGGGTCGTCGTGCTGGGCGTATGGTTCGTTGCGCCGCTCTCCGTCCACGTAGAGGACCTTTTCCTTGATCTCGATCGTCTGGCCCGCCACCGCGACGCAGCGCTTGATGAAATCCTGGCTCGGATTGGGCGGGTAGCGGAAGACGATGACGTCCCCGGGCTTCGGCTGGCGGAACGCGGGGAAGCGATGGTAGAAGAACCGGTGCCCGCCGAAGCCGATGTCGATCTCGGATCCGTAGAGCATCTTGTTGATGTAGAGGAAGTCGCCGACCAGGAGCGTCTTCTCCATCGAGCCGCTCGGGATCTGGTACGCCTGCGCGACCACGCCGCGGAACGTGATGATGATCGCGAGCGAAATGACCGCGGTTTTCACCCATTCGCGCAGTGACTCGCCCTTCTTCGGCGCGATCTTTCGCGCCGACTTCTTTCCTTCTTCCTTCGCCATTCTCGAGCTCCTACTCCTGGGGCTGCGCCGGCCCTGATCCGGCAAAATACCCTATAAGTATGCGCCTTTTCGACGCGTGATGCAACGTGCACGGGGCACGCCTTCGGGGCGATATCCCACTAACTCGCTTCGTTTCGACCCTCTACGCGCGCGCGCCCGTTTTGGCCCCGTCCTTGCAGGTTTTTCCCCTCGTCGCCCCGCAGGGCAGGCGCTCCATGGACGGGGATCGCAAGGTCGTCGTCTCGTCGAGGGGGTTCACCATGGCTCGCCCGCACCGATCTCTTTACGTCTCCATGTGCACACTCGTTTCGGTCTTCGCATCGTTGCTTCCGCTGGAGGGCGCGCGCGCGGCGCCTCCCGTGCTGACGGTGCCGGGACCCCAAACGGTCAACGAAGGGCAGACGCTCCAATTCGGCGTCTCGGCCGTCGATCCCGAAGGCGTGCGCGTCGAACTGCGCGCGGTTGCCATTCCGCTTGGCGCCACGTTCGTCGACAACCGGAATAACACCGGAACCTTCGATTGGACTCCCGCCAAGGGGGACGCCGGCTCCCATGCGGCCACGTTCGTGGCGGATGACACCTTCGGGGAAACCGACACGGAAACCGTTGCCATCGATGTCTTCGCGGTGAACACCCCGCCGGTCCTGGGACCGCTTTCGGACCGGATCGTCGACCCCGGCACGGTCGCGATCATCTCGATCTGGGCCACGGACGACGACGGCGACGCGTTGACGTTCTCGGCCTCCGGCGTTCCGTCCTATGGCGAGTTCACCGACTACGGATCCAATTCCGCGGGGCTCATCCTGTCGCCCCCGCTCGGCACGCCGGGCGGGACGTACGGCATCACCGTCACGGTCTCGGACGGCACGGACACCGACGCCAGGGAATTCCTGGTCACGATCACGGGTGAGGCAGGCGGCTCGGAACCGCTGCCGGAGCCGGTTCAGGCGAGCGCATGGACGCATCCCAAGATGATTCACCTTGGCATCGGCGCTTCCTGGCAGCGCTTCTATCTCGAAGCGGCATCCGAGGCCGTCGGGCCTAGCGATATCGACCCCGCGTCCGTCCGCGTCATGGCATGGGCCGGAGCGGGGAACGGCGCGGCCGCGCCCGCCGCGACGGAGCGGCGGTTGCCGGCCAGCGACCAGAACGAGAACGGGATCCCTGAACTTCGCTTCGACGTCATGAAGCGCGACCTCCAGGCGATCTTCTCGAACCTCGGCGAGCCGACCGACGGACCGGTCACCGTCATGGCTCGGGACCGCGAGGGCCGCGAGGTGACGGCGACGTTCCTGGCTCGGGTCATCCCCGCGCAGGAGCGGGCCATCAAGCGCGTGGGACCCAATCCGCTCAATCCGGAGGCGATCGTGGAGATCGAGACGTCGGCGGAGGGGCGGCTGCGCGTGATGGTGTTCGACGTGCACGGTCGCATGGTCCGCGTGTTGGCGGCGGACGATCACGCGCCGGCGGGCACGCGCACGCTGCGTTTCGACGGTCACGACGACCATGGCAGGCAGTTGCGGGGCGGACGCTATTTCGTCCGCGTCGAATCGACGCGCGGCCGGGAGTCGACGCCCCTGACCATCCTTCCGTAGCGGACGGGGAAGCGGGCGGCGCTACGCGCGGCCGCCCGCTTCCAAACCCGCGCTGGCGCCCAGCAGCGCCAGAAGCCACTCCCGCCAGATCGGCGCCAACCACCACTTCAAGAGAATGTCCATCAGCAGGAGCAGCAGCGAAAAGGCGGTGAGCCGGGCGATGATCGTCG
>QJVW01000101.1 GCA_003235575.1 Candidatus Eiseniibacteriota bacterium
ATCCGGTCTCAGCTTCCCAGTACTTCCGCAATCTTCTCCATTCTTCCCCCAACCGACCGGCGCCCCAGCAGGGTCAACCCACTGGGGCGCCGATTCCTACCATGTGCGGTCCGTGCTTGCGGGCACGGCTCCCAAAACCCCTGAAATCCCCTAAAAGGCAGGTGCTCTACCACCTGAGCTAAGGGCCCATCTTTTGTAGGGGATGGAGGTTAGCATGATTTAGTTTGGGACGCAGTAGGGGAAGTAAGGCGGTTTGCGGTCGTGGCCTTGGGCGAGTCCTCATAACGCGCCCACGATAGGTCGTGGCCCGCCGCCGAGGAAGGCAATACCTCCACCGGCAAGGGACGCGCCCTGATCGCGTCCTACGACTCGCTGACGCAGCGCACCGTGCTTCCGACGCTATCATCCTGCCCCGCGTGGGCGTAGCCTGGGTGGACCATGAAGGCCCTCCTCCTCTACCCCGAGTTCCCGGACACGTTCTGGAGCTTCAAGCACGCGTTGAAGTTCGTCCGTAAGCGCGCCACGTTGCCGCCGCTTGGACTGCTGACCGTGGCGTCACTGCTTCCGGGCGACTGGGAGAGGCGCCTGGTGGATCTCAACGTGCAGAAGCTCTCCGCGAAGGACATCTCGTGGGCCGACATCGTCTTGATCAGCGCGATGGCGGCTCAGCGGAGCTCGTCCCAAGACCTCATTGCCCGTTGCCGGGCTGCGGGCAAGACGATTGTCGCCGGCGGGCCGCTCTTCACGGCCGAGCCGGAGGAGTTCCCCGAAGTCGACCATCTCGTGCTCAACGAGGCTGAAGCAACGCTGCCCCCGTTCCTCCGCGATCTCGGGGAGGGCCGCGCTCGGCGGGTGTACGCATCCGAGGAGCGGCCGGACATCCGACGGACACCGGCGCCACTGTGGGAGCTGGCTTCCATGCGGCGGTATGCCTCCATGAACATCCAGTTCTCCCGCGGATGTCCGTACGATTGCGAATTCTGCAACGTGACGGCGCTCTTCGGCCGCCGGCCGCGCGCCAAGAGCGCGGCGCAGGTCATCGCCGAGTTGGACGGGCTGTACGCGCTCGGCTGGCGCGGCTCGATCTTCTTCGTGGATGACAATCTGATCGGCAAGGGACGTGTGCTGCGGGAGGAGCTACTCCCCGCCTTGATCGCGTGGCGGGAGGGCAAGCGGGGAATTTCGTTCTATACGGAAGCGTCGATCGACCTCGCCGACGACGAGGAGCTGATCCGACGAATGGTCGCGGCGGGATTCGACACCGTGTTCATCGGCATCGAGACGCCGGACGAAGCCGGACTCGCCGAGTGCAGCAAGCATCACAACCGTGGCAGGGACATGATCGCGGATGTCAGCCGCCTCCAGCGCGCGGGACTCCAAGTCCAGGGCGGATTCATCGTCGGGTTCGACAGCGACACGCCGGCAATCTTCCGGCGCCAAATGGAGTTCATCCAGAAGAGCGCGATCGTCACCGCCATGATCGGTCTCCTCAACGCGCCGAGAGGCACGCGACTTCACGAGCGTCTGGGCCGCGAAGATCGCCTGCTGGGCCGGATCACCGGCGACAACGCGGACGGGACGATGAACTTCGTTCCGCGCATGAACTGGGACACGCTGCGCGATGGGTATCGGGACCTCGTGCGCGGGATCTACGCGCCGGGAGCGTACTATCGACGGGTCCGCGCGTTCCTGCGCGAGTACGATCCCCCACGGATCGAGGTCTCCATGGACTGGGCCGGCCTCGCGGCCTTCGCGCGATCCGTCGTCGGCCTGGGCGTCTTCGGCCGCGAGCGTTTCCACTACTGGTCCCTGATTTTCTGGACGTCCTTCCGGCGCCCCACGCTGCTTCGCATGGCGATCGTGCTCGCCATCTACGGGCACCACTTCCGCAAGATCTACGCAAGGGTCGGCGCGCCGTAGATCCGCGGGAAGGGGGTAGCGCGGTCATGCGTGCGGGCGCTACGGGCTAGACGGCGGAGCCGGGTCCCTCCGGCCATGTCTCATCCGGACTCACTGGAGCCGGTTGATCTGGTCCAACGTTGGCGGGATCCACCGCCGCCTCGACGAAGTTCTCAGGAGGCACGGGCGACCCTGCCAGCCGACGGAGCACGCCGAGTTGACCCGCGTGCGTCATGGCATCGGCGAACGGTCCCTGCAAGAGCTGCTCCTCCGTGATCCCGCGCAACGGCGCTTCGGTTGCAAGGTGCCGCGACAGGTCCGTCAGCATCGCGTGGAAACGCGCGACTTCGACATCCAAATCGTTCAACGGCTCCGCCCGGTAGCGGCCACCCTCGAAAAAGGTACGCGCATACCCGAGAACGCTGGTCATGTGCCTGACAAGATCCGCAGGCGTGCGCACGGCATGGCCAGCCTCGAACGTGCCGAAGGACTTGGGCGCCCCGCGCAAGGCTTTCTGCGTGCGATACGCCAGCGCCGCAAGGAAGTGACGGAGCATGGCCCGCTTTTCGTTCATCGTCCTTCGCCTGGAACGCTAGAAACTCAGCGTGGCGGCGCCTTCCTTGATGAGGGCGTGGATCGCGCCCGATCCCGTAATGACCACGCCATCGAGAAGATCGCTCTCGTCATACCCTCGAACCTTCGCACAGGGCGGGCAGACCAGAATCTTGCCCCCTCGCGTCGTCAGGTTCTTGATCATCTCACCGACGGTCGGGTCCAGCGGATTGAGATGCACCTTGTCCGCGGCGCCCTTTCGAACGCAATCGACCGCTGAGCTTGTCAGGAACACCGTGACATCGAGTCCGGAACTGATCGCCCCGTTGGAAATGCTCCAGGCGACCGACATCTTCTCGTCCTCGAGTCCGCAGGCGATGACAACCACCAAATGATTCTTCTCAGACATTGCTACCTCCTTCCTTGCGAACTTCCAGGCCAGGGTCCTCCACGTTTGCGTTCTTCACGACAAGGTCCGCCCGCTGGATCGGCCGGCAACGCTCCAGGTACATGCGCTGACCGGGAACATAACGCCGTTCGTACATCCACCTCAATTCCTCGCGCTCTTCTTCAGACGAGTCTCGCCTCACGGCTCGCTCGACTGTAACGTCGAACGGTGCGTCAACCCAGATCGAGAGATCCCAGTGCGGCACGAGTTCAGCACGGAGTAGAAAGACACCGTCGAATAGGAGCACCGCGTCGTTCGAAGCGCGCTGCGCCTCCGATTCCACGGTGACGTCGGCTCGATGGTCGAACATGGCGACACGATAGATTCGATCTCCGCCGGGGCCCAGCGGCATCAGCAACGCGCGCCCCAACGCCTCGTAGTCGAATGAATCGAGGAAGTACCCTTCGGCGGAATCGGGGCCTCGGGCGTACCGCCGCTGACGCGGGTTATGGAATCCGTCGATGGAGGCTCGGATCACGTGGCGCCCGGCCCGCCTCACGAAATCAGCCAGCTCATCCGCCAGCGTGGTCTTGCCCACGCCGTCGACGCCATCGATCGCAACCCGGGTCGGGTGGGGCAAGCGCACGTCCGTGATGGCTCCGGCGAGTTTGGTGAGGAGGAGGTTGCGATCCATACGCTCGTTGGAGAAGTAAGGAAGCCGCGCAGCGGACCGGCAGCCCGAAACGGTGCTAGGAAGTTGCGCGCAAGTCGCGTTCTAGAAACTCGATCGTCTTCGGATCCTTCGCTTCACCGTAGTACTTCTGCAGCACACGCTCGAATACCAAGCCCGGAGAAGAGACCTCCGCAAACAGAGTCATCGATGACTGGATCTTCAGATTGTCAGGGTAGCCCATGATCGCGTCCGCAGATCGACCATCCGCCGTCTGCGGGAAGATGTACGACATCCAAAGACCTCGCTTCCTGCCCGTGCGCCCTTCGACGATTGCCGTCTCGAATGTGCCGGCTCGAGCCTCCGCGAACTGGTCGAGGCGACGCGGGTTGGCAGGGATCATGCGATCACCTCAAGAAAAGAAGTCCCAGCCGGTTATCTTCAAGCCGCTTTCCCTCATGAGAATCGCCGATCTCATTGCTGCGTTTCGCAGCACTGAGCTCTCGGCGCGGGAAATGGCGATGCACTCGCCCGGATCATCCGGGCTGCCATCGCCGCAGCGCTCCACGTAGATATGATACGGGCCTAGTTGGGCGCTCTCACGCGGCTTGAGGTTTCGAGACTCACCGTCCGCAGTGAACATCATTCCCTCGCTTGAAACGAACGGGAAAGAGAATGGAACGGGAGCGGTGTCCTGCTCTTGGCCGATCGAGACGCCACCGAGCGGCACACTCGCGGCACCCATGGCGAGGACTAGTTCGCCGTCTCGCAACAGGGAGATCCCAACGCCAGCCATGATCGATCTCGCAATGTGGAGGACGTCCCCTGCCTCCGCATGACGCAGCGTGGCGTCGCCCGATAGGCAGGTTGCCTTCCACACGCTGGCATTGTGCCGGTCGGTGGCCACGAGGGAGAGACGATCGCCGACAATGACGACTCGCGGACTGGGCCCGCACAGCGAGGGCTGATCTACTCCCCGCCCGCCCCTCGCGGAGAGGATCACCTCCCGCTGCCCCACCAACGCCAGGCCTCTCGGTTCGAGACTCTCAGCGTTGATGATCGCGGTGTACGTGAACGTAGACTCAGGTGAGATCGCCACGATGCGTCGCCTGGTTCAGGGGTCCGCGGGCTGTCAGCCCTTCAGCGCGTAGGAAACAGCCTGAC